>NZ_JBAKHL010000027.1:0-86847 GCF_036902715.1 Micromonospora sp. CPCC 205546 | reverse complement strand
GCAGCCGCCGCGCCCCGGCGAGGTCCGGCCCGCCCGCGGCGGCCAGGCCGACCGGCGCGGGCGCGGCGGCGACCCGGCGGTCGGCCGCGCGGGCCGGGTCGATGCCGAGCGCGTCGACGACGTACCCGGTCACCAGGCCGACCGCGAACAGCAGCGCGTGGATCTTGAGGGCGAACACGGGATTCCAGGCGAGCACCACCCAGGACGAGTCGCCCATGGTGGCCGCCAGGGCGGCGACCACGGTGCCGAAGGAGACCTTCCCCCGGGCGTAGAGCGGCATCAGGATGATCGCCCCGCCGCAGCCGGGGCTGACGCCCAGCAGGGCGCCCACCAGCGGGCCGAGCCGGGGCCGGCTGGTGAGCCCGTCGGTGATCCGGTCGCCGTAGCGCCAGCGCAGCCAGCCGAAGAGTGCCACCATCACGGCGACGTAGACACCCACCTGCATGAACGCGTCCGCGAGCGGGCGGAGCACGAGTTCGGTCACGGCACACCTCCGTCGGGTACGGTGCCGCCGGGGCCGCCCGCCGCTCGCGGACGGCCCGGCGCGACGATGTCAGGTGAGCTTGCTCTTGACCTTGTTGACGGCGCCCTTGGCCAGGCCCGGGTTCGTCCCGTAGAGCCGCGGGTCACCGGGCGGCAGGACCGGCTCCGGCGCGTGCGCGCGGGGGCTGTGGTCGTAGCGGAACTCGCCCTTGCCGTCGGGCGCCGGCCCGGACGCCCAGCGCCCCTCCGACGCGTCGGTGCCCGGCGAGAAGTCCAGGTACGTGTAGCTGAACTTCTCGGTGAACTCCTTGGAGTCGGGGAACGCGTCCGGCACCGGCATCTCCTCCAGGCCGTCCTCCTTGAGCTGCTCGATGGCCGCCATCCACATGTTCTGGTGCATGGTGTCGCGGGCCAGCAGGAAGCGCAGCATGTTCTTGACCCCGGGGTCGTCGGTCATGTTGAACAGGCGGGCCACCTGCAGCCGGCCCTGCGCCTCGGCGGTGACGTTGAGCTGGAAGTCGGCCATCAGGTTGCCGCTGGCGGTGATGAAGTTGCCGTTCCAGGGCACGCCGGCGCTGTCCACGGGGAGCGCCCCGCCGCCGCCGTGGATGAAGTGCGCCGGGTTCGACCCGCCGTAGATCGCCCCGACCATGGGGTTGTCGGCGGCGGCCTCCTGCAGTGACAGGGGGGCGTTCTCCAGCAGCCGCGTGATCATCGTGGCGATCATCTCGACGTGGCCCATCTCCTCGGTGCCGACGTCGAGGAAGAGGTCCTTGTACTTGCCCGGCAGGCGGCAGTTCCAGCCCTGGTAGAGGTACTGGTTGGCGACGGTCATCTCGCCCCACTTGCCGCCCAGGATCTCCTGGAGCCGGCGGGCGAACGCGGCGTCGGGGCCGTCCGGCTTGGCCTCGAACTGCAGGTCCTTGATGTGGCTGAACACGTGTCCTCCTCGGTGCCGGTCGGGCTGTCACCGAGGCGGTTCCCACGACGGCCGGTCCTATCGGGTCAACCCGTGGCCCCTCGGGGTCGGCCGCCCGCCGCCGAGCACGGGCAGCACCACCTCGAGGGCCACCCCGCGCGGTCGCAGCCGGTGCAGGCGCAGCCGTCCGCCGTCGGCGGCGAGCAGCCGCCGCACGATCCACAGCCCGAGCCCGGAGGCCCCGGCGCCGGGGGCGGGCCGGCACAGCGCGTCGACGAGGGGCGGGTCGACCCGGCCCTCGTCGGTGACGACGATGCGCAGACCGCAGCGGCCGAGCGCGGCGTGGATGCCGATCCGGCCGGCGGGCGGGCCGTGCCGCAGCGCGTTCTCCACCAGGTTGGTCACCACCTGCCGGGTCCGCCGCCGCGGCACCGGGCAGCCGCCGGCCCGCCGGGTCACGCCGGTCAGCCGCCGGTGTGGCGGCACCAGGGCCGCCGCGCCGCGCAGGATCTCCGACAGCGGCGCCACCGGGTCCGCCGCCGGCGCGAGAGCACCGGTGCCGGCGGCCGCGTCACGCAGGAGACCCTGCAGGTGTACGGCCTGCTCGTGGGCCAGTGCCGTGAGGGCGCGCCGATCGTCGCCCGTGAGCGCGAGCCGGTCGTCGGCGAGGGCCCGGGTGAGCGAGGTGAGGGCGCTGACGGGCGTACGGAACTCGTGGCAGAGCACGCGCAGCAGCAACTCGGGGTCGGTGTCGAGGGCCGCCGGATCGGCGGGACCGGCCTCGGGTCCCGCCCACGGGAGCATTCGCAGCGGCCCTCGCCTCCCGTACCGTCCGCGCATCCGCCCGACCTCCCTCGTTCGGCCGCATGATCGGTACCCGCTCGGGAACGGACCAGGCATGCCCGCGCCTCCCGTCGTCCGGCTGGCCGTCGTCGACGACCACCCGCTGTTCGTCCGCGGGTTGCAGTTGCTGCTTCCGGCGACGACCGACGGACGGGCGGAGGTGGTGGGCTCCACCGGCGACGCCTCGGCGGCCGCCGCACTGGTCAGTCGCTGCCTGCCCGACCTGGCGCTGGTGGACCTGCACATGCCCCCGCCGGGCGGGATCCGGGCGGTGGCGGCGATCCGGCGCACCACGCCCCACGTCCGGGTGGTCGCCATGTCGGGCGGGGAGGACCCCGCTCCCGCCCTGGAGGCGCTGCGCGCGGGCGCCGAGGGGTACCTGCCGAAGACCGCCGAGCCGGAGGAACTGCTGCCTCCGCTGCTGGCCGTCCTCGACGGCTGGGCGGTGCTGCCGGGACATCTGCTCCGCGCGCTGCTGCGCCCCGGCCGGGCGGCCCCGGTCGACCTCGACGACGAGGAACGGGTGATGCTGCGGGCAATCGCGGCGGGATGCAGCACCCTCGAGATCGCCGCGCGGATGCACGTCTCGGAACGCACGGTGAAGCGGATGACGGCAGCGCTACTGCGGAAGTTGCGGGTATCCACCCGGACCGAGGCGGCGGCGCTCGCGGGTCACGCCGGTCTGCTCGGCGACTGAACCCCGGGCTTTGCGTAGGGCTGTTTTCCCGCGATAGCGCGACGCGCCGAAATGAGGACGACGCGCATTGTTGCGGATTCGCCATGGGATACGTCAAACTTTGACCACACCCCGCCCCACACAGGGAGTAATTGACGATGGCGAGAAAAGTAATCACGGTCCTGACCGACGACCTCGACGGTGGAAAGGCCGATCGGACCGTCGAGTTCAGTCTGGACGGCGTGGCCTACACCATCGACGTCTCCGACGAGAACGCGGGCGTACTGCGCAAGGCCCTCGATCCTTACATCAACGCCGGCCGGCGGATCGGTCGCGGATCCGTCGACACCGGCCGGCCACCTCGGCGGGCGGGCGTGTCGGGCGGCGCCGGAATGGACCGGGAGCAGAACCGGGCCATCCGGGAATGGGCCACCAAGAACGGCTACAAGATTTCCGAGCGTGGCCGCATCCCGGTTGAGGTCGTCGAGGCGTACAAGAACCGCTGACCGGCGCCGGGCTCACGCTCGGACGCGTGCGGGGTCACGCTGAGGAATCAACGCGGCCCCGCCGGTCTTTTCCCACGGCCGTCCATTCGCGTGGCCCGTGCCCGGCGGCGGGTCCATTCCCGGCGCGTCCCATTGCCGGCCGCGGTCGCTGGCGAGTCGCCGGGCCGCGCCGAGCCGGCCGGAGAACGAGACGCCGGACGATCGCGCGACGTGATCATCGCCACGATCGCACGGCGCGGGGCACGATGCCCGCCCTTCCCGAGGGTAATGAGCGACAGATTTGTCGAGCATTACCGGCATCACCACGGACGACGCGACGAGGGGCCGTACGGCCGGCGGTGCCCCGCCGCGGCGCCGCCCGTCCCGCGGGAGGCGGCGGCGCTGGTGGGAGCGCACCGGTCGCGGGGCGCCGGGGCATACCCGGGCGCCCCGCACCGGCGGTCAGTCCACCTGGATGCGCACCACGTCGAAGGCCGGGGTCTGGTTGGCCCGCTCCATCATCGGCACCCGGTGCGAGCCGTCACCGGCCCAGACCGCGCACTGGGCGGTGCCGGCCCCGGACAGCCCCGGCACCTGGATGACCACGTCGTCGGGCTCGGCGCCGCCACGGCTGTCCTCGGTGGCGACGAAGAACGCCGGCACTTCCTGCGGCTGCGGGGGCTGCCGGAGGCTGCCCAGCATCCGACAGGCGGTGTGGAAGTGGCCCCGCACCAGCCCCTGCCCGTCGAGCAGCGAACTCTCCACGTAGTACCCGCCCTGCCCGGCGGCGAGGAAGCGGTCACGGACGAGGTTGCGGGTGGAGACCCGCAGGGTGAACGGCTGGTTCGCGTTCACCCGATCCGGGAATTCGGTGATCAGCAGCGACGGATTGTTGGCGGCGGCACCGACCTCGCCGAACGCGGTGCTGACGCAGCGGTTGCCGTTCTGGAAACCGTCGTGCGATGGCAGCCGGCTGTCGTCGCAGTCGTTCGCGATCACCCCCAGGCCGGCACCGGGCCCGCCGTTGTTCCCACCACCGTTGTTCCCACCACCGTTGTTCCCACCGCCGTTGTTCCCACCACCGTTGTTCCCACCACCGTTGTTCCCACCACCGTTGTTGCCGGTCGGTGCGACCTGGCACTGGGCGAGCCGGGCCAGGCCCTGCGGCCGGGGACCCCCCCGGTCGATCGCGACGGTGATCCGCTCCAGCGTCGCCTGGCGCTTGGCGGCCAACGGCTGGAGGATCGCGGTCCGGACGAACTCCTCACCCCGCCGCCCCTCGGCGGCCAGCCGCCGGTCCGCCTCGGCGATCTGGGTCGACAGCAGGTTCAGGTTCCGGTCGACCTCGGCCCGGGCGCGATCGGGCACCCGCGCAAGTCGGCCGGCCACGTCCGGGCAGGCCACGGCGGAGCCCCCGTTGTCGGCACCGCCGCCCCACGTCTGCTGGCACTCGGCGACCGTCTGCTGCCCGTCCCCCCAGTGGTTGCGCACCCACCGACCGTCCTGCCAGGTCCGGCTGGTGCCCCGCCCGCTCGGGGCGGTCGCGCCGGGGCTGGGCTGCACGCAGGCGGCGGAGGCCGGCCGGGTCGGGCCCGACCGCCGGTCCTCCGCCGACGAGATCTGGGTCACGGCGACGATCCCGCCGAAGACCGCGAGCGTGCCGACGACGGCCAGCAGTCGCTTGCTCCGCGCGTTACCGGATGACCGGCGCGCCCGTGTGGACCTGCGCATCGAATTGCTCTCCTTCGCGATCCGGTAGTTGATTCGAGACCTCGGCGGACCGACGGAAATGGGGGGCACGCCCCGACGGGGACCGTCGCGGCGAACCGGTGGCACGTCGATGACCGACGATGCCCCTTCCGCACCGTCTTCCGCGCCGCGGGAGCGGTCGGGGAGACCATGTCCATTCCCGCAGGAGTACGGCACGCCCGGCGCGAAGGTTCAACGCGGTGCGCGGAAATCGGAACGCGTCGCCAACCCCGCCGACGGGCGGTCCGCGCAGAGGCGGGGCGGCTGAGCGGCGGGCGCAGCGACCTCCTGGGCGGGACCAGTCCGCGCAGAGGTGGGGCGGCTCAGTCCGCGCAGAGGTGGGCGAACGCGAAGCCGCCCGTCATCTCCTCGCGTCGGGACTCCAGCCGCCGGATCGCGGCGAGCAACTCGTCCCGGGGTGTCAGCACCGACCCGGCCGGGTCCGGCGCGCGCATCCGCTCGCCGCCGGCGAGCGCCGCCAGGTCCTCGGCCAGCCGCCCCGGGTCCACCCCGGCGGAGACGCGCTGCTCGTGCACCGTCACCCGCTCGACGAGACAGACGCCGGGACCCACCTGCACCCAGCTCCACCCCTCGGCGGGCCCGCCCGCCCAGCGCACGTGCAGGCCCCGGACGATCGGGTCGACCAACCGCCGCGCCACGTACGCTTCGACGGCGGCGGCCCGGGCCAGGGCACCGAGGTCGTTGACGTGACCGGTCCGACCGTCGGGCAGCCGCCCCAGGATGTCGCGGAAGCCGACCGGCGGCGCCTCGGCGTCGTCCGGCTCCCCCGCGCCGAGGGCCGCGTACGCGCGCGCGTCGATGACGTACGCCGCGATCCGGCGGCCGTGGGCATCGGCCCGCAGCGTCGGCGACCCGATCCGCAGCACCGCCAGGCCGACCGCCTCGGCGACGGCGTTCTTCAGCCGCTCGACCCGCTGCCCCGCGGAGCCGGTGGGCGCGACGGGGCCGATCTCGACGGCGAAGACCGGGCGGGCCGTGTCGGCGGCGCAGACGACGAGGTCGTAGCCCTCCCGGCTGGCCGTGTTCCACTGGTTGCCGGTGACGCCCGGCGGACGCCCCTGCGCCAACTCGCCGAGTCGGCGGGGGCCGTGCACGAGGTGGCCGCCCCGGGCGAGCAGCGGGCCCCGCCCGCCGTCCCCGACGATCGTGCGCAGCCAGGAGCCGCCCTGACCACCGGTGCTCGTCATCGCCTGATCCGTCCGTCCCGCCGCCGATCGCAGGCCGACGCGTCGGCCGGGGCGAGTCTAGGTCTTCGATCATGACGGGCTCGGCGGTGGTGTCCCCCGGGCGCCCGGAAATCGGTTGAGGCCCCGCTGAAGTGCCGCTGGGATGGGCGGGTGGACGTCTTCCTGAGCACCCCACGGCTGGTGCTGCGCGAGTTCACCTCCGACGACGCCGACCGGCTCGTCGAGCTGGACGGCGACCCCGAGGTGATGCGGTACCTCACCGGCGGACGCCCCACCCCGCCGGAGACGGTCCGGCAGCGCGTCCTGCCCCGGATCCTCGCCCACTACCGACTACCACCGGGGCTGGGTTGGTGGGCGGCGCTGGGCCGGGAGTCGGGCGACTTCCTGGGCTGGTTCGAGTTCCGCCCGACACGTGACGGCGACGCCCGCGAGGTGGAGCTGGGCTACCGGCTGCGGCGGGCCGCCTGGGGCGCCGGGCTCGCCACCGAGGGCTGCCGGGCGCTGATCGACAAGGGCTTCACCGAGCTGGGCGTTCAGCGGGTCACGGCGAACACGATGACCGTCAACGCCGCGTCGCGCCGGGTCATGGAGAAGTCCGGGCTGCGGCTCGTCCGGACGTACGTCGGTGACTGGCCGGAGATGATCGACGGCGCGGCGCACGGCGAGGTGGAGTACGCGCTGACCCGCGAGCACTGGCTGCGCCGCGCCGCCGACTAGGTGCGGGCGTGGCCGCTCGGACTACTGCGCGCCCATCACCAGGCCCTCGATGGTGTGCTTCTGCCGGATCGGCGTGAGGGCGTCGACCACCGGGCAGGGCAAATGCGCGCGCACCTGCTCGGGAAGGCGCTGCCAGTACTCCCGGGTGACCGCCATGTCGTGGTGCTCGGCGTTGCCCGCTCCCGGCGCGTCCACGCCGAGCACCAGCACCGGCCGCGACAGGGCGGAGACGTTCGGCCTGCCGCGGTGGATGGTCAGCGCGGACCGGGCGGAGATGTCGCCACGGCGCGGATACTTGCGCACCGCCCGCTGCTCGTAGCGGGGGTAGCGCTCCCTGGGCGGGAACATCTGGTGCTCGAAGTCCCGTCCGTCGTCCCACTGCGTGCCCGGGGCGATCTCGAACGGCCCCATCTCCTCCACCGTGTCCACCGTGGTGAGGTTGAAGGCCAGCGAGGTCAGCCGCCGCTGCCGGCGGGTGTCCTCCGGCATCGGGAAGTCCCGGTGCCACGGTTGCACGACCGCGCCGGGGAACGGGATGTCGAAGCCGAGCTCGACGATCTGGTATTCGGGGCCGAGCACGGCCCGGCACACCGAGACCACCCACGGGTGGGTCACCAGGTCGACGAAGCCGCGCAGCTGCTCGGGGTGGATCTCCACGTACCACCGCTGCGGGCCACGGCCGACCGCGCCGTCGGGCCGGGAACGGGCCTCCCGGAAGGCGGCCTCGACGTCCTCGCCGACACGCTCCACCCAGTCCACGGGGAAGGCCCCGCGGCACGCGGTGATGCCGTCCCGGTAGAGGTCGCCGAGGGCCTCCAGCGGCACCTCCTCCTCGACGGGGGCGGGCTGGCCGGGGCGCGGCGCGGGCGGGGCGGAATGGGACCTCATCGAACCTCCCGAGGGGTGACCAGGCGAGTATTACAACGTTGTAGATTCGTCGCAAGGGACGCCGGTCCGACCACCGGGTCCGCGGTCGGGGCATGATCGACGCGTACGCCGACGGTCGGCGCGCGGAGACCGGGAGGTGCGCGGGGATGCGGGTCGTGTCACTGGTGCCGTCGCTGTCCGAGGCCGTCGCGCTGACCCTGCCCGGTCTGCTGGTCGGGGCCACCGACTGGTGCACCCACCCGGTCGGGCTGGAGGTGACGCGGGTCGGCGGGAGCAAGTACCCCGACCTGGACCGGGTGGTCGCGCTGCGGCCCGACCTGGTCCTGCTCAACGTCGAGGAGAACCGCCGCGAGGACGCCGACGCGCTGACCGCCGCCGGTGTGCCGGTGCGGGTGACCTATCCGCGTACCGTCGACGAGGCGCTCACCGAGCTGGCGGACCTGCTGCGCGACCTGGGTGCCCCGGCCGAACCCGAGTGGCTCGCCGTGGCCCGCCGCGCGTGGGCCGGGCCGCCCCCGGACGGGCCGGTCCGCCGGGCGGTGGTGCCGGTCTGGCGCCGGCCGTGGGTGGTGCTGGGCGCCGACACCTTCGCCGGCGACGTGCTGCGCCGGCTGGGCGTGACCAACGCGTACGCCGACGGCGTCGAGCGCTATCCCCGGCCGAGCCTCGACGAGCTGCGCGCCCACACGCCCGAGCTGGTGGTGCTGCCCGACGAGCCGTACCGGTTCACCGCCGAGGACGGCCCGGAGGCGTTCCCCGGGATCCCCTGCGCCCTGCTGTCCGGGCGGCACCTGACCTGGTACGGCCCCTCGCTCGCCGAGGCGCCCACCGTGCTCGGCGCACAACTCGCCGACCCGGTCGTTTCTCCGGGCCGCCGGTAGCCCCTCCGGCCGGCGACGCCGGGACCGCCGGCGCACACCCCCCGGCCGGCGCGGTCAGCCGCCCGCGCGCCGGCGCCGTTCCCGGCGGGCGCCCACCACACTCCACCCGATCGCGATCGACAGCGTCAGCACCACCACCGCGAGGGTCAACCAGACCGGCAGCTTCCCGACCGGCGTCTCGGCCAGGATCAGCTTCACCCCGGCGAACGCCAGCAGCACGGCCAGCCCGTACCGCAGGTAGCCGAAGTGCCGCAGCAGCCCGGCCAGGCAGAAGTAGAGGCTGCGCAGGCCGAGCACGGCGAACGCGGTCGCCGTCCAGACGAGGAACGTGTCGGTGGTGATGGCGAGGATCGCCGCCACGGAGTCGATCGCGAAGACCACGTCGGTGGCCTCGATGGCGACCAGCGCCACCAGGAGCAGGGTGGCCCTGCGCCGGCCGTCGACCCGGACGGTGAACCGGCCGCCGTGGTAGCGGGGCTCCGTGGGCACCAACCGCCGGAACGCCCGCACCGCGACGTTGCGGTCGGGGTCGACGTCCGGCTCGCCGCGTACCGCCAGTCGCCACCCCGTCCAGATCAGAAAGGCGCCGAGCACGACGCCGGCCCAGGTCAGCCGTTCGAGCAGCGCCGCGCCGGCGAAGATGAAGGCCAGCCGGAACGCGAGCGCACCGACGACCCCCCAGAACAACACCTTGTGCTGGTACGCGGCGGGCACCCGGAAGTAGCCGAACAGCAGCGCGAAGACGAAGACGTTGTCGACGGAGAGCGCCTTCTCCAGCAGATAGCCGGAGAAGTACGCCACGGCCGGCTCGCCGCCGCGCCACAGCCAGATCACCAGGCCGAAGGTGAGCCCCGCGGTGATCCAGACACCGCTCCACAGCAGCGCCTCGCGCAGCTCGATCACGTGGTGGTCGCGGTGCGAGAGCATGTCCACGGCGAGCATGACGGCGATGACGGCGGCGACCGCCGCCCAGGCCCACAGCGGTGCCGTGAACGTCGCCTCGTCCACCCCGGCGCCCTCCGCATCCCGACGGCGGCTCCGCTCCCGGCGACCGTCCCGGCCGACGCGGGGCGCGTCCCCGGCGACCCGCGGCGCGGACGCCTGGCCGGCGTACCGGCGGCGAGGGTGCGGCCCCGGTGGCCCGGCGGCTGCGGAGCTTGTCCGATCCCGAGCCTAGGCGAGCCGCCAACCGGCCGGCGGCGCTCCGGACAAGTCGCCGCGGGCCGGGCCCACCGCGTTGGTCAGGGTTCCCGGCCCACGGCGACGTCACGCGCGCCCCCGCGCCGGCGTCAGGCCACCGGGGTGACCCGGGCGGCGTGCAGGTCGACGAGCGCGCTGTCGTCGACGTCGTAGGCGAGCGTGCTGGTCACCCGGACCACGCCACTGACCTGCCCGGCCAACCGGACCGCCAGTTCGACGGCGCTGCGCCGGTCCAACCGGCCGTCGAGCGTCACCTCGCCACCGCGCACCCGGACGGTGACCAGCCCGTCCCGCACGGCGAGCACCCGGCGCAGCACCTCCTGCACCACGTCCTCACGGATCTCCGCGTCGGTGCGCAGGTGAACCCGCAGCAGGTCGCCGCGCGTGACGATGCCGACGATCCGGCCCAGGTCGTCGAGCACCGGCAGCCGCTTGACCGACTCCTGGTCCATCTCCCGGGCGGCGGCGGAGATGGTCGCCTGCGGCCAGGTCGTCACGGGCGGTGCGGTCATCAGGTCACGCGCCACCAGGGCGTCGGCCTTCTCCCGGGCGGTGCGGCGGCGGCGCCCCTCGAAGACCCGCCGCTCGTCCGGGTGCCCCGCCCGTTCGACCTTGTGCAGCAGATCCGACTCGGACACCACGCCGAGGACCCGGCGGAAGCCGTCCACCACGGGAACCCCGCTGATGCCCCGCCGGACCAACGCGTCGACGATCTCGCGGTAGGGGGTCTCCTCCCCCACCGTCGTGACCTCCCGGGTCATCACGTCGCCCACCTGCCACGTCCTCATCACGACCTCCCTGTCGTTCCCACCGGCGACGCTACGGACGCGCAGGCCGCCGGGGCAGGGCCGCCGGACCGGGCCGGAAGGGGGCAAAGGTCCTGCCCCGGTGGGGCCCGGTCGGCCCTGCCCGCGGGGCGCCGGCGGGCGTCAAATGGAGATGCCACCGGGAAAGCGCGGTGAGAGGCACACGAAGGGACGTGGAGACAATGACCGCGGCGATCGAGCGCACCACCGCCAGGACCAACGCTCCCGCGGCGCAGACGCGGCAGATCGGCGAGACCACCAGGGAGCGGGCCGCACGGTACGTCTTCGCCGGCATCCGCATCGCCCTCGGGTGGACCTTCCTCTGGGCGTTCCTGGACAAGGTCTTCGGCCTGGGCTTCGCCACCGAGGCGAAGAACGCCTGGGTCAACGGCGGCAGCCCCACCAAGGGCTTCCTGACCTTCGGCGCGGCGGGTCCGTTCGCGGACTTCTACCAGGGCATCGCCGGGGCGGCCTGGGCCGACGTGCTCTTCATGACCGGCCTGGCCGCGATCGGCGTCGCGCTGCTGCTCGGCATCGGGATGCGCGTCGCCGCGATCGCCGGTGCGGTGCTCTACGTGATGATGTGGACGGTCGTCCTGCCTCCCGAGAACAACCCCTTCATGGACGACCACCTGATCAACGCGGCACTGCTGGTCGGTCTCGCACTGGTCAACGCCGGCGCGACCCTCGGCCTGGGCGCGACGTGGGCGAAGCTCCCGATCGTGCGGCGGTTCCCCTGGCTGCGGTGACCCGCGGCGCGACACCTCCCCCAGCGGGCGTCACCACCGGTGACGCCCGCTTCCGCGTGCCCGCCCGGTGGCAACGCACGCCTCCTCCGGGTCCGCCGCCCGGTGGCCGTGGGCCATCGGGCAGGATCTGGGGTGACGGACATCAGGACCGAAACGGTAGGAGACTCTCGAATGAGCCAGGCAGCAGGCGCCCGCTCGGGCAAGCCCGAGGTGGGTCCGATCGAGGGCGCGCCCCCCGCCGATCTCGTCATCGACGACATCACCGTGGGCGAAGGGCCGGAGGCCCAGCCGGGACAGCTGGCGAGCGTCCACTACGTCGGGGTCTCGCACTCCACCGGCCGCGAGTTCGACTCCTCGTGGAACCGGGGCGAGGCGTTCGAGTTCCCGCTCGGCGGTGGACAGGTCATCTCCGGCTGGGACCGGGGCGTCGTGGGCATGCGGGTCGGCGGCCGGCGTCGCCTGACCATCCCGCCGCACCTGGGTTACGGCGACCGGGGCGCCGGCGGCGTCATCAAGCCGGGCGAGACCCTGGTCTTCGTCGTCGACCTGCTCGGCGTCCGCTGAGCGGCGGACCAGCCGCCGAGCTGACGGCCGGTCGCGGGCTGACGGCTGACGGCTGACCGCGGGGCGACGGTCGGCCCCGCGCGGACGGTCGCTCACCCGGCCGCAGGTCGGTGCCGATGGCGGACGACGCCGTCGGCACCGGCCCGCACGCCAGGGACCGGGACACCGGACACCGGCGCGAGGTTGGGCAGCGGACGCGGGCACGGACGCGAGGTTGGGCAGCGGGCGACCGAGGCCGGGCACCTGTCGCCAGGGGGTCAGCAGGGCACGAAGCCCCAGCGGTCAGCAGGGCACGAAGCCCCAGCGGTCAGCAGGACCCGGAGCATGAGGCCAGCAGGACCCGGGGCCGGGTCAGCAGGGCACCAGCTCCCGCTCGGCGCACGGATCCACGATCGGGATGACCCGGTGCAGGCCGGTGGCCCGCAGCACGCGTCGGACCACCGGGTCGGGGCGCACCAACACCAGCTCCCCGCCCTGGGCGCGGACGCGCAGGTGCGCGGCGACCAGCGCCCGCACCCCCGCGGCGGAGAGCAGGCGCACGCCGGAGAGATCCAGCCGGAGCACGGGCCGGGCCGGGGCGGCCCAGAGTGCGGAGCGGAACGCGGCGACCGTGGCGATGTCGACCTCGCCGGTCGCCCGCACCTCCACATGGTCGTCGTCCACGGTGATCTGCACGTGGAGCCGGTCGTCGCGCTGTCGCATACCGACGAACCTATCCCCCGCCACCGACATTTCCGCCCTGCTGAGGGACCGGATCCGGGTAAGCCCAGGGTCGCCCGCGGGTCCTCCCGGATCCTCCTCAGGGATGACGCGACCAGGGCTGCGAGCTGCGACGTCGCGGGCGAGAATGGGCCGATGGCCGCCTCCCGCCCCCGCGCGCCCCGGCTGATCCGCCCCGTCCGCGAGCCCGCCACGGTCCCGCCGCCGCTCGACGGTGCGTGGGCCCCCGTCGACCGACGGCTCGACTCCGTGGAACTGCTGCCCCTGCCCGACGGGGTCTCCGGCCCGGAGGACGTGGTCGTCGACCCGTCCGGGCGGGTGGTCAGCGGGACCGAGGACGGCCGGCTCTGGTGGTGGCCGGTGGAGGCGCCCGCCGGCACCCGGCCGCGGCTGATCGCCGACACCGGCGGCCGGCCGCTGGGTGTGGAGGTCGACCCGCTCGACGGCAGCCTCGTCGTCTGCGACGCGTACCGGGGGCTGCTCCGGGTGACCGGTGACGGGGTGGTGCGCGAGCTCGGCGGGCTCGGGGCGAGGGCGCACCTGGCCGACAACGCCACGGTGGCCCGTGACGGCACGGTCTACTTCACCGACTCCTCCGACCGCTTCCCGCTCGCGCACTGGAAGCGGGACCTGCTGGAACACCGGCCCAACGGGCGGGTGCTGGCGTACGACCCGCGCAGCGGACGCACCGACGTCGTGCGCGCCGGGTTCCACTTCCCCAACGGGCTGGCGCTCACCCCGGACGAGTCGGCGCTGCTGCTGGTCGAGACCGCCACCCACCGGCTGGTACGGGTCGCGCTGGCCGACGGCACGGTCACCGTGCTGGCGGACCTGCCGGCGTACCCGGACAACCTGACCGCGGTGGGCGACGGGACGTACTGGATGGCGTTGCCCAGCCCCCGGGTGCCGGTGGTCGAGCGGCTGCTGCCCCACCCCCGGCTGCGGCAGCTGGTGGCCCTGCTGCCGGCGGCGGTGCAGCCGAAGCCGCTGCGCTACGGCCTGGTGGCCCTCGTCGACGGCGACGGGCGGGTACTGCGGACCCTGCACGGCCCGCGCGGGGGCTACGACATGATCACCGGCGTCCGCCAGCACGGGGGCCACCTGTGGCTGGGCAGCCTCACGGGTCGCGGGGTGGCCCGGGTGCCGCTGGGCTGAACCGCGCCGACGGACGCGCCGGGGATCGGGCGCGCGCCGACCGACGCGCCGGGAGCCGGCCCGCAGGGCGCGGACCGGCTCCCGGCGTGCGTACCGTCGGATCAGCCGCCACGCACGGACGGCGCCGGCTCCGGCGAGCCCCCGGCCACCGCGCCCGGGTGCGGAACGGGCGACGGGGACGGCCGCAGCCCGGCCGGCACGGGCAGCGCGCTGCCCTTGACGAACTCGTCCCAGCCGACGTTCCAGGCCGTCCAGCCGTTGCCCTCGGTCAACTCGACCTCGGTGCCCTTGATGGTGACCAGGTCGCCGACCTGGGTGACGCCCATCAGCCAGTCCGCGGCCTCGTTGGACACGTTGGTGCAGCCGTGCGAGACGTTGGTGCTGCCCTGGTCCCCCACCGACCAGGGCGCGGCGTGGATGAACTCACCACCCCAGGTGAGTCGCTGGGCGTCCTCGACGTCGACCACGTAGGGATCGGCCGAACCCCGGGTGTCGAACGTCGTGAAGTCGTGCTTCTCCATGATCACCATCTTGCCGCTGGAGGTCGGCGTGCTCGGCTTGCCCATGCTGACCGGGATCTTGCGCACCACCTTGCCGTCACGCAGCACCGACATCTGCTTGGTCGCGTTGTCGATCTCCAGCGCCACCTGCCGTCCGATCTTCGACGTGGCTCTCCGGTCGGAGTCGCCCACCCGGTCCTTGCCGATCGGCAGGCCCTCCAGGCCGGCGCGGACGCTGATGCTGGTCCCCGGACGCCAGAAGTCGGGTGCCCGGTAATAGGCCTGGCTGCCGTCGGACACCCACGACCAGGCGCCCGGCTGGGGTGGATCCGTCTTCACGAACAATCGGCGTTGCACGTCGGCCCTGGCCTCTTTCGGAATGGGCGGGTCGAACGCCACGGTCACCGGCATGGCGGTGCCGTACGTCCGATTGCCGGCGAAGTACAACGTGCTGGTGATTTCCGGTTTCGTCGGTTTCGGCATCGTGGTGAAGGTGGTCCTGCGGGTGGTCGTCGTCCCCGAGTCGCCCGTGGCGGTGACCTCCGCGGTGTAGGTGCGTCGCGGTTGCAACGGCGCCGTCGGAACCCAGCCGGAGCCGTCCTCCCGGGGCTCCGCCTCGACCCGCGTCCCCTTGTCGTCGGTGATCCGGACGGCGGTGATCTTCCCGTGCCTGACCGCGGTCCCCACCTCGGCGGTGATCGGCACCTCCCGGGCGCGGTCGGCGGGTGTCACGGTCAACTCCGGTGCCCCCGGGGCCCGCCCCTCGGCCGGCCGGGCGCCCGGTTCGCGGTCGGCGGTGCACCCGCCGAGGGCCAACGGCGCGGCCGCGATGGTCACGGCCAGCACCGTCAGTCGCCGCCTCAACTCCATGATGCGTCCCCCCGTTAATTGGTGTCCCTCAGCCACATTCTCTCCATGCCGTGTCGGGTGGTCGCGCAATTCGACGGAATCGGGAAAGCAATTACGGGCGGCATTTACCGAACTGCACCGGAATCATGCCGCTCGCGCCCGCCTTCCGGTTTCCCGTCGGATTCGTCCGACCCGCCACCGCCGGCCCCGGTCGTCCCGGTCGCAGCCACCCCGTGGGGCGGGCCGGACCCGGTCGCCGCGCGCGACACGGCGGACGGGTCGTCCCGGTCGCCGCAGGGGACGAGGTCACCCCCGGCACGGCGTCGGCGGCGGGAGGGCTCTCACGTCCGGTCGTCGTCGCCGTGGTTGCGGTCCCACCGGCCGCCGACCGGCGGAGTGTCCATCTGGATGGCGGAGTCCGCGTTCCCGGCGAAGTCGTTGTCCTCGACCCGACAGTCCACGCAGCTGCCCTGTTCGGTGATCCAGAGTCCGTGGTTCTGCGTGCTCGGCTCCCGGTTGTCCCAGACCCGGTTCCCCCGGATGGTGGCCGACTCGACGGCGGCGTTGATCGCGATGCCGGCCCGCACCGGCGGACCGGCGGGCAGCTCGTACGGGGTGCCCGGCGCCGGCGTGGCCCCGCTCCACCCGCTCGGGGAGTCCGGCCGGATCGGCGCGAGGGTGAGCTCGGTGTCGTCGTTGGCCGCCACCACGGCGATCTGCTCGCCGACCCGCACCACCTTGCCCCGATGGCCGTCGTTCGGCCAGGTGGCCCGCCGGTTCACCACCGACTTCTCGGTGTACCGCACCGAGTCGCCGTGTTCACTCGTCGCCGGCGCCCACTGCCGCCCGTTGTTCCGGATCCGGTTGCCCACCAGGAAGGCGTCGCGGACGGGACGGTCGATGCGGATGGCGTCGGCGCTGTTGCCGTAGAAGTCGTTGCTCTCGATGACGATCTCCTCGGCGACGTGCTCCTCGGAACCACCCAGGTTGCGCTGGTGGTATCCGTACCGGCCGTTGCCGCTGATCCGGTTGCCGCGGATCGTGTACGGGCCCGGGGTGTTGCCGATGCTGACCCCGTCGCGCAGGTTGCCGTCGATGACGCAGTCGGTGAGGATGCCCCCCCGCCCGGCGGTGTGCGTGGTGCCCTTCGCCGAGACGTGGAAGCCCGCCTCCAGGTTGCCGGTCATGGTGCAGGCGGAGACGATCAGGCCGTTCGCGCCCCAGTCGGAGATGCCGAAGCGGTTGCCCTGGGCGTGGCAGCCGATGATCCGCACCCCCCGTGGGCGCAGATGGTCCGCCTCCTGCAGTTCGAGGAAGATGCCGTTGGTGGCGTTCGCCACCGCGCTGCAGTTGATGATGTTGAACCGCTCGACCGTGCCCCAGCCGCCGATGCCGATGCCGATGCCCGCGCCGCCCATCTCGGTGCCGTTGTCCAGCCGCCCGCAGCCCAGCACGAGCACCCCCTCGATCAGGCAGTCCTGCAGGAAGTCGCAGCCCAGCCCGGTGGCGGCGGTGTGGTGGATGTACAGGTTGCGGAAGGTGCCCCGGACGACGTACTGCAGTCCGAGGCCCTTGGCCAGCGGGTTGTAGTCCGCCGACGCCACCCCCGAACCGTCGATCTCGAAGTCGGAGAAGGTGCAGTCGGCCAGGGCACGGTTCCGGTCGGCACCGTGCTGGAGCGCGGTGTAGAAGGCCAACGGCGCCGGGTCGGCGCGGTTGCCCGAGTTGCTGAGCACGAAGCGGGTCGCCCCCGGGCCGGCGCCGACGAGCGACACGCCCGTACGCCACACGGTGCCCGAGTCCCGCATCGAGTAGACCCCGGGCGGACAGTAGATGACCCGGGCCCGGCCGTCGGCGGCGTACGCGTCGCCGAGGCGGTCGACCAGCGCGGCGAGCGCCGGCTGGTCGTTGGCCGCCCCGTCGCCGACCAGGCCGTGTTCCCGGGCGTCGCAGAGCAGCGGGGCGCCGGCCACCGGGTGGCGGCGCACCCCGCCGGCAGAGGGCATGTCCGGGTACGCCACTCGTCCTCCCCTCGGCACGACTGCCCGGCCCGCATTCCCGGCCCTTCCCCGGGGAAACGCGGACCCGTGACGGCGACGACCCCGGCTCCGCCGGGGCGGAGCCGGGGTCGTCGCGGCCGGGTCAGACGTTGGCGATCAGCACCGCCGGCCGCTCGACGCAGTCGGCGACGTGCCGCAGGAAGCCGCCGGCCACCCCGCCGTCGCAGACCCGATGGTCGAAGGTCAGGCTGAGCTGCGTCACCTTGCGCACCGCGAGCTGCCCGTCCACCACCCACGGCTTGTCCACGATCCGGCCCACCCCGAGCAGCGCCGCCTCCGGGTGGTTGATGATCGGGGTGGAGCCGTCGACGCCGAAGACGCCGTAGTTGTTCAGCGTGAACGTGCCGCCGGTCAGCCGGGTCGGGGGAAGCGTGCCGGCCCGGGCGGCCGTGGTGGTCGCGGTCAGCTCGGCCGCCAGCTCGGCGGTGGTCAGCCGCTGCGCGTCCCGCAGCACCGGCACGACCAGCCCCCGGTCGGTCTGGGCGGCGATGCCCAGGTGCACCGCGGCGGACTGGACGATCCGCTGGCCCTCGGTGTCGACCCGGGCGTTGAGCTGCGGATACCGACGCAGCCCGGACAGGCAGATCCGGGCCAGCAGGGCCAGGATGCTCACCGGCGCGTCCGGGGCCGCCGCGTTGATCGCCGCGCGGGTCTCCAGCAGCCCGGTGGCGTCCACGTCCACCCAGATGGTGACCTCGGGGATCTCCCGGCGGCTGCGGGACAGCTTGTCGGCGATCGCCTTGCGGATGCCGGTCAGCGGGACGACCACGTCCTCGGCGCCGGGGACCGCCGATCCGGCGGGCTCGTCCGGCACCGCGGCCAGGTGGGCGGGCGGCCTGGCCGCCCCGGCCACGGCGGCCTCCACGTCGGCCCGGCGCACCACGCCGCCGTGGCCGGTGCCGCGCAGGGCGGTCAGGTCGAGGCCGTGCTCGCGGGCCAGCCGGCGCACGATCGGCGAGATGACCAGGGGCGCCGCCACGTCGTGCGGCTGCTCGGCCGGGGCCGGCGTCGCCGGTGCGACGGTCGCGGTCGGTTCGGTGGCGGCCACGAGGCGGGGACGACGCCGACGCCGGCCCGCGCCGCCGTGGCCGGTGCCGTACCCGATGAGGACGTTGCCGGAGCCGGCGCGCTCCTCCTCGCGGTAGGTGGCGTGCCCGGCGGGCTCGTCGCCCGCGCCGCCGTCGCCGGCCAGCGGCGCGATGCTGATCAGCGGCTGGCCGACCGGCCGGGTCTCGCCCGCCGCGCCGTGCAGCGCCACGACCCGCCCGGCGTACGGGCAGGGCACGTCGACGACGGCCTTGGCGGTCTCCACCTCGACCACGCTCTGGTCCACCGTGACCACGTCGCCCACGGCGACGCGCCACTCGACGATCTCGGCCTCGCTCAGCCCTTCGCCCAGGTCGGGCAGGAGGAAGACCTGCGTCCCGTCCACGGCGGTCATGCCGCGCTCCCCCGGCTCAGCCAGCGCCCGTCGGGCTGGTCGTCCCACTGCAGCCGGGCCACCGTGTCGAGGACCCGGTCCACCGACGGCAGGTGGGTGTGCTCCAGCATCGGCGCCGGGTACGGGATGTCCAGCCCGGACACCCGCAGCACGGGGGCGTGCAGGGCGTGGAAGCAGCGCTCCTGCACCCGGGCGGCGATCTCGGCGCCGACCCCGGCGAAGCCCTGCGCCTCCTGGATCACCACGCACCGCCCGGTACGCCGGACCGAGGCCGTGACGGTCTCGTCGTCGAACGGCACGATGCTGCGCACGTCCACGACCTCCAGGTCCCAGCCCTCCTCGCGGGCGGCCTCGGCGGCCTCCAGCGCCACCGGCACCGCCGGCCCGTACGCGACGAGGGTGGCGTCGCGGCCGGCACGGCGTACGACCGCCCGGCCGATCGGTGCGGCGGTCGCCGGAAGCTGCGCCTCGGCGCTGGAGAAGTAGAGCTTCTTCGGCTCCATGAACACGACCGGGTCGGGGTCGTCGATCGCCTGGCGCAGCAGCGAGTACGCGTCCTCGACCGTGGCCGGCGTGACGACCTTCAGGCCGGGGGTGTGCGCGTAGTACGCCTCGCTGGAGTCGCAGTGGTGCTCGACGCCGCCGATGCCACCGGCGTACGGCACCCGGATGACGATCGGCACGCTGAGCGCGCCCCGGGTGCGGTTACGCAGCTTCGCCACGTGCGAGGCGATCTGCTCGAACGCCGGGTAGGCGAACGCGTCGAACTGCATCTCGACCACCGGGCGCAGCCCGGACATGGCCATGCCGACGGCGAAGCCGACGATGCCGGCCTCGGCGAGCGGCGTGTCGAAGCAACGCTTGTCGCCGAAGCGGGCCTGCAGACCGTCGGTGATCCGGAAGACGCCGCCGAGCGCGCCGACGTCCTCACCGAAGACGACCACCCGCTCGTCGTCGAGCATCGCGTCGGCGAGCGCGGCGTTGAGCGCCTTCGCCATGGTCAGGGCGGCCATCAGCGCTCACCCTCCTCGTCTGCGGCGGCGGCCATCTCGGCGCGGACCTGCTCGCGCTGCTCGACCAACTGCGGGGTGGGTTCGGCGTAGACGTGGTCGAAGAGGCTCATCGGGTCGACCGTCGGCTGTGCGTTCATGCGGGTGCGCAGGTCGGCGGCGTACGCCTCGGCCTCCTCGGCGACCGCGGCGACGGCGGCGTCGTCGAGCGCGCCGCGGGCGCGCAGGTACGTCTCCAGCCGCGCCACCGGGTCGCGGTCGCGCCACGCCTCGACCTCGGCGCCGTCGCGGTAGCGGCTCGCGTCGTCGGCGTTGGTGTGCGCCTCCATCCGGTAGGTGTGCGCCTCGACCAGGAACGGGCCCTTGCCCGAGCGGGCGTGCTCCACCGCGCGGGTGAGCACCGCGAGCACGGCCACCGGGTCGTTGCCGTCGACCTGCTCGCTGGGCACGCCGTAGCCGGCGCCCTTGTACGCCAGCGACGGCGCGGCGGTCTGCCGGGACAGCGGGACGCTGATCGCGTACCGGTTGTTCTGCACGAAGTAGACGACGGGGGCCTTGAACACGGCGGCGAAGTTGACGCCCTCGTGGAAGTCGCCCTCGCTCGTGGCGCCGTCGCCGATGAACGCCAGCGCGACGGTGTCGCGCCCCTGGTACGCCTCGCCGTAGGCCAGCCCGGCGGCGTGCACGCACTGCGTGGCCAGCGGGGTGCACTGCGGGGCGGTGTGCCGCTCGGCGGGGTCGTACCCGCAGTGCCAGTCCCCGCGCAGCAGGGTCAGCACCTCGACCGGGTCGATGCCCCGGCTGACGAGGGCCATCGACTCCCGGTACGTCGGGAAGACCCAGTCGGTGTCGCGCAGGGCGAGGACGGCGCCGACCTGGCAGGCCTCCTGGCCGCGCGAGGACGGGTAGACGGCCAGCCGGCCCTGCTTGGTCAGGGCGGTGGCCTGCACGTCGAAGCGGCGGCCGACGACCATCCGCCGGTGCATCTCGACGAGCGCCTCGACGGGCGGCTCGGGGTAGTCGGCCGGGGCACGCAGCGGCGTGCCGGTCGGGTCGAGCAGGCGGACGGGCTCGGTGGCCGGGAGCAGCGGCTTGGCCGGGTCGGGCGGGGTGGCCGCCCGGCGGCTGCGCGGGGATGCCCTGCGGACCGCCTCGGGTGTGGTCGTCACGGCGGGACCTCCTGGACGTGTGGTGGGCCTATGCTCCTGCTGTCGGATGATTGACTCAAGATCCAGGACAAACGCGGGACGGATGGCACGGGAAGGGCGGCGACGTGAGCCAGGAGTCCGGGGGCTCGGCGGAGCGGGCGGCTGGAACGGGACGTTCGGCGCGACCACTGGACGACGTCGACCGGCGGATCCTCGACGAGCTGGTGCGCGACGGCCGTACGTCGGTGCGCACCCTGGCGGAGCGGATCCACATCTCCCGCACCAACGCGTACGCCCGGGTCGAGCGGCTGCTGCGCGACGGGGTGATCACCGGCTTCCGGGCCCAGGTCGCGCCCGAGGCGGCGGGGCTGGGCACCTCGGCGTACATCGCGTTGAAGATCGAGCAGAACACGTGGCGGGAGGTGTCGGCGGAGCTGGCCCGGGTCCGCTACATCGAGCACGCCGCCCTGCTCGGCGGGGACCACGACGTGCTGGCCCTGGTCCGGGCGCCGGACAACGCCACCCTGCGCGACGTGGTGCTGGGCCGGGTGCAGGGCATCGCGGGCGTGCTCTCCACCCGCACCTGGCTGGTCTTCGAGGAGTTCGACGGCGAACGCAGCCCGTGGCAGTGAACCGGCCGCTCAGCTTCCCCGGCGGGCCCCGCCCGAGCAGCTCAGCGCTCCGGCGGGGCCTCCAGCCCCTCCCGGTCGGCCAGCTCCAGCAGCGGCTGGAGGGAGAACCGCCGCTCGTCGAGGCCCGCGTGCGGATCGCCGCGCTCGGCGAACCGGGCGGGCATCGTGGTCACGTCGAAGTCCTCCGGCCGGGCGTCGTCCAGCTCCGACCAGTCCAGCGGCGCGGAGACCAGCGCGCGCGGGGTGGGGCGGATGGAGTACGCCGAGGCCATCGTGTGGTCCCGGGACATCTGGTTGTAGTCGATGAAGACCGGCCGGTCCCGCTGCTCCCGCCACCAGGTGGTGGTCACCAGGTCCGGCAGCCGGCGCTGCACCTCCCGGCCCAGCGCCAGCACCGCCCGCCGGCAGTCGCCGAAGCTCCACCGGGGCTCGATGGAGAGGTAGACGTGCAGGCCCCGCCCGCCGGTGGTCTTCGGGTGGCCGGTCAGGCCCAGCTCGGCGAGGAACGCGCGCACCTCGTGGGCGACCGGCACCACCTGGTCGAAGCCCACCCCGGGCATCGGGTCGAGGTCGATGCGCAGCTGGTCGGGCCGCTCGACGTCGGCGGCGGAGACCGGCCACGGGTGGAACCGCAGCGTGCCCAGGTTGGCCGCCCAGATCACCACCGCCAGCTCGCTCGGCGCGACCTCGTCGGCCGTACGCCCGCTCGGGAAGGTGATGTGGGCGGTGCGCACCCAGTCGGGCGCCCCCGCCGGCAGCCGCTTCTGGTAGAAGGCGTCGCCCCGGTTGTCCTGCCGGGTGCCGATCTTCGCGCCGTCGAAGACGCCGCGCGGCCACCGTTCCAGCATGGTCGGACGGTCCCGCAGGGCGCGCAGGATGCCGTCGCCGACGGCGAGGAAGTAGCGCACCACGTCCAGCTTGGTCAGCCCGAGCTCCGGGAAGTAGGGCTTGTCGGGGCTGGAGACGCGCACCAGCCGCTCCCCCACCCGGATCTCCTCGGCCGCCGCCGTCGCCACGCCTGACACCGTAACCCGCCCGGCCGGCCGGCACGCCCCGTCACCGCCGACGCTCCCGGTCGACGTCCCCGGGCCGGAACCGGACAGCGGTGACGACTCCGCCGCTTCGCCGTCACACCGGTGGGTTACGGTGCGTGGATGACCAGGTGACGCAACGGGGAGGCGGTTCGTGGGCGGGGGCGGGGCGGGAGAGGACGGGACCGGGCGGACCGCCGTCGGTGCGGCCCTCCGGTCGGGCGACGAGCAAACCTTCGCGGAGCTGGCCGACCGGCACCAGCGGGAGCTGCGGGTGCACTGCTACCGGATGCTCGGGTCGTTCGACGACGCCGAGGATCTCGTGCAGGAGACGTTCCTGCGGGCCTGGCGCAGCCGGGCGAGCTTCCAGGGCCGCTCCACCGTGCGGGCCTGGCTCTACCGGATCGCCACCAACGCCTGCCTCGACTTCCTCGACCGCCGCCAGCGGCAGCCCGCTCCGCTCGTCGCGCCGACGTCGTCCCGGGTCCCCGGGCCCGGGCGGGCCCCGTTGCCGCAGGCGGAGATCCCCTGGCTCCAGCCCTGTCCGGACCGGTTGCTCGATCCGCCCGCCCCGCCGCACGTCGAGCCGGACGCGGCACTGGTGGCCAAGGAGACCATCGAGCTGGCGTTCCTCGCCGCGATCCAGCACCTGCCGCCCCGGCAACGGGCGGTGCTCATCCTGCGCGACGTGCTCGGCTGGCCGGCGGCGGACACCGCCGCGCTGCTCGACGGCACGGTCGCCGCGGTCAACAGCGCCCTGCAACGGGCGCGCGCCACCCTCCGGCAGCGGCTGCCGGAACGGCGGACGGAATGGCCGGTGGCGACCGACCCGAGCGCCGAGGAACGGGCGGTGCTCCAGCGGTACGTGGCGGCGACCGAAAGCGCCGACCTGACGGCGCTGGCGGCGTTGCTGCGCGAGGACGCCCGCTTCACCATGCCGCCCGAGCCGACCTGGTACGAGGGACGGGACGCGATCATCGAGTGCTGGGCGCCCGCGCTGGTCGGGCCCACCGCCTGGAAGGACTGGTGGCACGTGCCCACCCGGGCCAACCGCCAGCCCGCCGTCGCCTGCTACGTGCGTGAGCCGGGCCGGTCCCGCTACCACGCGCTGGGCCTCGACGTGCTCCGCATCGAGGGTGGCGAGGTCGTGGAGGTCACCGCGTTCCCGCCCCGCGTCTTTCCGGCCTTCGGGCTGCCGCTGGCCCGTTGACGGATGGCGGCGGCGATGAGTTCTTGCGCGCCCCGCCGTCTCAACGGGGTGGCCGGCGGTGCGGCGCGACGCCGACGTCGCCGGAAGGACGGAGGCAGGAGAGAAACCATGGCCCAGCCGAGAGTTGTCAGCCGAGACGAGTGGGAGGCGGCGCGTGCGGAACTGCTCGCCAGCGAGAAGGAACTCACCCGGGCACGCGACGCGTTGAGCGCTCAGCGGCGCCGGCTACCGATGGTCCGGATCGACAAGGAGTATTTCTTCGACTCCCCGGACGGCCCGGTGGATCTGCCGGGTCTGTTCGACGGTCGTCGCCAGCTCATCGTCCGGCACTTCATGTTCCACCCCGACTGGGACGAGGGTTGCGTGGGCTGCTCCCTACAGGTCGACAACCTCGGCCACCCGGCTCACCTGCACGCGCGGGACACCAACCTGGTGCTGGTGTCCCGGGCGCCGCTGACCAGGATCGAGCCGTTCCGGCGGCGGATGGGGTGGACCGTCGCCTGGTTCTCGTCCTTCGGTGGGGACTTCAATCCCGACTTCGGGGCCACCAGGGACGACGCGGAATGCTCCGGGCTGAGCGTGTTCCTCCGCGACGGGGCGGACGTCTTCCACACCTACTCGTCCTTCTCCCGGGGCGGCGACGCGTTGATCAACACCTACAACTACCTGGACCTGACGGCGTTGGGCCGGCAGGAGGAGGGGCTGGAACGTCCGCAGCAGTGGTGGCGGCACCACGACCGCTACGACGACCGGCGCCACGGCACTCGGCGCCGCGACGCACTGCCCGCGCGGGCCATCGGCCAATCCCCGGAACTGGAGGTTCACTGACGTGGCGACCTACGTGTTGATCCCGCCCGCGGGCAGCGGGCCCTGGTACTGGCACCTGCTCGCGGAGCAGTTGCGCGACCGGGGGCACGACGTGGTGGCGGTCGACCTGCCGTGCGCCGACGACTCGGCGGGGCTGGCGGATTACACCGACGCCGCCGTCCGGGCCATCGGGGACCGCACGGACCTGGTCGTCGTGGCCCAGTCGTTCGGCGCGTTCACCGGCCCGCTGGTGTGCGAGCGGGTCCACGCGGACCTGCTCGTGCTGCTGACCCCGATGGTGCCCGCCGCCGGCGAGTCGCCGGGCCAGTGGTGGGGCGGCACCGGCTACGCGCAGGCCCGGCAGGCCCAGGCGGAACGCGAGGGCTGGACGCCGGAGCAGGACCAGGACCCGAACGTCGTCTTCTTCCACGAGCTGCCGCCCCGGCTGGTCGAGGACGCCACGGCGAACGCCCGCGACCAGTCGGGGACGCCGTTCGAGAGGCCCTGGCCGCTCGCCGCCTGGCCGGACGTGCCGACCCGGGCGCTGCTCTGCCGCGGTGACCGCTTCTTCCCCGTCGACTTCCTGCGGAAGCTGGTGTCCGACCGGCTGGGGATCACCCCGGACGAGATGGACGGCGGGCACCCGGTGGCCCTGAGCCGGCCGCGGGAGCTGGCCGACCGGCTGGAGGAGATCCGGCGGGAGGTCTGCGAGGTCGCCCGGCCCCACGCCGGATAGCCGGCGCTGACCGGTGAGCCGGGGGCCGGTGCGGAATCGGCACCCGGCCCCCGGCGCGCCGTCTTTCTCCGCGGCCCGGGCCGACCGACACCGGTGGCGGGCGCGGTTACCCGGGGCGGCCCCCGGGTAGGGGTGCGGCATGGCGGAACTGGCGACGCTCTGGATCATCCGGCACGGCGAGAGCACGGCGAACGTGGCGGCCACGGCGGCCGAGGCGTCGGGCGCCGAGCTGATCGAGCTGACCCACCGCGACGCGGACGTGCCGCTGAGTCCCACCGGCGAGGAGCAGGCGCGGGCCACCGCGCGGTGGCTGGCCGGGCTGCCCGAGGCGCGCCGGCCCGACGTGGCGGTGGTGTCGCCGTACCTGCGGGCGGTGCGGACCGCCGAGCTGGCCCTGGCCGGCACCGGCATCCCGCTCAGCCGAGACGAGCGGCTGCGCGACCGGGAGCTGGGCATCCTGGACGGGCTGACCGGGCAGGGGGTGCGTCGGCGGCACCCGGAGGAGGCGGCGCGCCGCGACCGGCTCGGCAAGTTCTACTACCGGCCGCCGGGCGGGGAGTCCTGGACCGACGTGGCGCTGCGCCTGCGTGCCCTCCTCGGCGACCTGCGCCGCGACCACGAGGGCCGGCGCGTGCTGCTGTTCGGCCACGACGCCCTGGTCTTCCTGACCCGCTACCTGGTGGAGGGGCTCACCGAGGCGGAGCTGATGGCGCTGACCCGCGAGCACGTCATCGCCAACTGCTCGATCACCGGCTGGTCCGCCGGGTCCGACGGGCGGCTGACCCCGGACGTGTTCAACGACGTCGGCCACCTGCGCGAGCAGGGTGCCCGAGCGACCAGGGAGGACGAGGTCCATGCCGAACCGGTCTGACACCCGGGTGATCACCCCCGGGCTGCTGCGGGACTGGGCGCTGCCCGTGCCGACCGGCGGCAAGGAGGCGCGGGGCACGGTGCTGGTGGTCGGCGGCTCACGGTTCACCCCCGGCGCGGTGCTGCTCGCCGGCGTGGCCGCGCTGCGGGCCGGTGCCGGCGTGCTCCAGCTCGCGGCCGCCGAGTCCACCGCCGCCGCGCTGAGCATCCAGGTGCCCGAGGCGCTGGTGGTGGGGCTGCCGGAGACCGCCGAGGGGGCGGTCGCGGGACAGCCCGGCGAGCTGCTGGGCGACCTCGTGGCGCAGGCGGACGTGGTGGCCGTCGGCCCGGGACTCAAGGACATCGACGAGACCGGCCGCCTGCTGCGCCTGGTGCTCGACGCGGCCGGCCCGGAGACGTCGCTGGTGCTCGACGCGTACGCCCTCGGGGCCCTCAGCCACGCCCCGGACCTGCTGGTCGGGTCGGGCCGGCCGGCGGTGCTCACCCCCAACCTCACCGAGGCCCGGCACCTGCTCGACCGGGAACCCGGCGACGACCTGGACGCCGAGGCGACGGAGCTGGCCCGCCGGTACGACGCCGTGGTCTCGCTCTACGGCCACATCGCCACCCCCGACGGCCGGAGCTGGCGGGAGGAGAGCGGCGACGCCGGCCTCGGCACCTCCGGCAGCGGGGACGTGCGCGCCGGGCTGCTGGCCGGGCTGCTGTCGCGGGGCGCGGAGCCGGCGCAGGCCGCGTGCTGGGCGGCGTTCGCCCACGCGGTGAGCGGTCAGCGGCTGGTTCCCCGGTTCGGCCGGATCGGTTTCCTCGCCCGGGAGCTGCTCGACGAGATCCCCCACACCCTGGCGACCGTCTGACACCTTTCGTCGAGCCCGCACGGACGCGTGTAACGCCACCCGACTCCGTGGCGCTGGTGCTTGCGGAGGCGTGCATCCCGCCCGCCTCCCGCCGGTCGCCCCTCGCCAGGGGGCGTACCCCGGCTGGAAACAGCCCCTGGGAGTCTGTGTGAAGAACCTCCGTCGCAAGACACTGGCTGCCGCGTCCGCCGTGACGCTCGGCGTCGGCCTCGCCGTCGCTGGCGGGGTGGCCCCGGCGGCGTCGGCCGCCGGCCCGGACACCACGTTCCTGGTGCTCGCCCCGCAGGGCGCCAAGACCGACAAGGCGGTCGCCCGCGTGGCCGCCGCCAAGGGCACCGTGGTGGCTAGCTACGACCAGATCGGCGTGCTCGTCGTCCGGTCGACCAACCCCGACTTCGTCACGGACGTGGCGGGCGCGGGCGTCGACTCGGTGGCGTCCACCGCCGGCCTGGGCACCGCCCTCGACGAGGGCGAGACCCTGGAGGTCTCCGCGGCCGAGGCGGCCAACACGACCGCCGACCCGACCAAGGAGCCCCTCTTCGGTCAGCAGTGGGACATGCCGATGATCGACGTCCCGCAGGCCCACGCCGTCAACGCCGGCCGCGCCGACGTGGTGGTGGGCGTGCTGGACAGCGGCATCTCCTCCAGCCACCCCGACCTGGCCAGCCAGATCGCCAAGAACAAGAGCACGTCCTGCCTCGGTGGGGTCACCGACACCACCGAGTCCGCCTGGAACCCGACGACCTCCGACCACGGCACCCACGTGGCCGGCACCATCGCCGCCGCCGTCAACGGCGTCGGCGTGGCCGGTGTCGCCCCGGGCGTCAAGGTGGCCGCCGTCAAGGTGGTCAACGACGACGGCTACATCTTCCCGGAGGCCGCGGTCTGCGGGTTCATGTGGGCCGCCGAGCAGGGCATGCGGGTGACCAACAACAGCTACTACATCGACCCGTGGGAGCTCAACTGCCGCAACGACGCACGCCAGCGTCCGGTGTGGAAGGCGGTCCAGCGGGCCCTGCGTTACTCGCAGAGCAAGGGCGTGCTGCACGTGGCGTCCGCGGGTAACTCGAACTACGACCTCGCCCACAAGGTCACCGACACGGGCAGCCCGAACAACGGCACCCCCGAGGAGCGCGAGAACCTCACCAACTCCTGCCTCGTCCTGCCGGGCGAGGCGCCGGGCGTGGTGACGGTGTCGGCGGTCGGCCCGACCGGGCAGAAGAGCTACTACTCCTCGTACGGTCAGGGCGTGGTCGAGGTGACGGCGCCGGGTGGCGACACCCGCTTCCGTACCCGGGGCGCCAGCTCGACCCTCTCCGACGGCATCCTGTCCACCACCTACAACACCACCACGAAGACCAACGGCTGGGGCTACAAGCAGGGCACCTCGATGTCCTCGCCGCACGCCGCCGGCGTGGCCGCCCTGGCCGTCTCGGCGCACCCGGGCATGACGTCCGGTCAGCTGTCGGCCTTCCTGGGCAACACCGCCGAGGCGATCGCGTGCCCCGGCGGCGTCTACAACCCGGTGCCGCTGATCGCGGCCGGTCCGAACGCCTACGACGCGACCTGCTCCGGCGGCAAGCGCAACGGCTTCTACGGCGCGGGCATGGTCAACGCGTACAACGTGGTGCGGTAACAGCACGGCACGACCAGTGGCGGGGCCCGGCGGTGATCCGCCGGGCCCCGCCCGTTTTCGCTGCTCACAGCAGGGGTACGGGAGGAGTTGTCAGACGAGCCGAGGAGGTCGACGGTGTCCACCGATGCCATCGTGCTGTTGAAAGAGGACCACAAGGAGATGCGCCGCCTGTTCAAGGCGTTCCAGGATGCCGAGGAGGGTCCGGCGGCGCGGCGGCAGAAGCTGGTGAACGAGATCCTGGAAGCGCTCACGGTCCACACCTACCTCGAGAACGAGGTGATGTACCCCGAGGTCCGCAAGCTCCTGCCCGACCTGGAGGACGACATCCTCGAGTCGTACGAGGAGCACCACGTCGCCGACGTGCTCTGCGCCGAGCTGTTCACCATGGACGCGGGTGACGAGCGCTTCAACGCCAAGACCACGGTGCTGATCGAGAACGTCCTGCACCACGTCGAGGAGGAGGAGCAGGAGTGGTTCCCGAAGGTGCGCGAGGCACTCGGCCGTAAGCAGCTCCAGGAGATCGGCGAGCGGATGATCGCGCTGCGCGCCGACGCGCCACGCAAGCCGACCGACCCGAAGGCGATCAAGAAGTCGCTGGACGCCGTGACGGCCTGAGCGGACGGAACTCCCCGGGCCCCGGTGCGCCGGGGCCCGGCGTCATGCCGGGGGCGCGGGCAGGATCCGCCGCAGCGCCGGCGGCGCGCCCCGGGGCCGCCACTCCCGCGGGTATCCCACCGAGACCTCCTCGAACCGCACCCCGTCGTGCCAGGTGGTACGGGGGATGTGCAGGTGGCCGTAGACCACCGCCGCGGCGTCGAAGCGCAGGTGCCAGTCGGCGGTGGACTCGGTGCCGCACCACTGGGCGAAGATCGGGTAGTGCAGCACCCGGGTCGGCTCGCGCAGCAGCGGCCAGTGGTTGACCAGCACCGTCGACAGCCCCGGTTCCCGTTCGGCGAGCCGACGCGCGGTCTCGGCGACCCGTGCGGCGCACCACGCGGACCGGCTCGGGTACGGATCGGGGTGCAGCAGGAACTCGTCGGTGCACACGATCCCCGTCCGGTACGCCTCCTCCAGCGCCGCCTCGGGGGTGTCGAACCCGTCCGGGCGCCAGCTGTAGTCGTAGAGCAGGAACAGCGGCGCCACGAGCACCGGGCCGCCCGCCCCCCGCCACACCGGGTACGGGTCCTCCGGGGTCAGCACGCCCAGCCGCCGGCAGACGTCCACCAGGTGCGCGTAGCGCGCGGCGCCGCGCAGCGCCACCGGGTCGGCCGGCGGGGTCCACAGCTCGTGGTTGCCCGGCGCCCAGACCACCTTCGCGAAGCGGCGGCTGAGCAGGCCGAGCGCCCACTCGACGTCGGCCACGGTGTCGCCCACGTCCCCGGCGACCAGCAGCCAGTCCCGCGGCGACCCGGGGCGCAGCCCCTCGACCACCTCCCGGTTGTCCCGGTGACCGACGTGCAGGTCGCTGATGGCGAGCAGGCTGCCGCCCTCGCCGTCCTCCCCCGCCATACCGCTGATCCTAGGCAGCGGCGCGCCCGGCCGCGCAACGGGCACCGGTCCCCCGCCGGACCCGCGGCCCTCCGCCGCCACCGGGACGGGGTCAGGTGCCCGAACCCGGCTCAGCCATCCTGCGGTGCTGCGCCGCCTTGAGCTTGTCCGGCACGATCTTGCCGGCGGCGGTCTGCACCTTGTTGAGCAGGGAACCCGCGGTCACCGTCTGGTCGCCCCGCAGCATCGCCGCGAAGCCCTGCTCGGCCACGGTGCGCGGATCGTCCTTGCGCCCGGAGCCGACCCGGGTGTCCCGCATCTCGGCACGGTCGAAGAACTCCGTGTCGGTCGGCCCCGGCATCAGCGAGGTCACCGTGACGCCGCTGTCCTTCAGCTCGTTGCGCAGCGCCTCCGCGAAGGACTGCACGAACGACTTCGAGGCGTTGTAGACGGCCTGGAAGGGACCCGGCATGGTGGCGGCGATGGACGAGGTGAACAGCACCCGTCCCGCGCCGCGCCGCACCATGGCGGGCAGCAGCAGCTTGGCCAGGTGCACCGTCGAGCGCACGTTGAGGTCGACGACGGCCAACTCGTCGGCGAGCGCGGTGCCCCCGACGAACTCCCCGCCGGCGCCCCGCCCGGCGTTGAGGGCCAGCGCGTCGACCGGACGGCCGGTCGCGGCCACCGCCGCCGCCAACTCCTCGACCCCCTCGGCGCGGGTCAGGTCGACCCGGACCGGATGCACCCGCGGCCCGCCGTCGCGCCGCAGCCGCTCGGCCGCCGTGCCGATCCCGTCGTCCTCGGCGGCGACCACCACGTCGTACCCGTGCTCGACGAACTGGACCGCCAGCTCGTACCCGATGCCGCTGGACGCGCCGGTCACCACGGCGAACGGCCGGTCCGTGCCCGATGTGGTCATCTCTCGTCACTCCCCTCGTCGGCGGGTCGCCCGCACCCGCGGCGGGTCCCGGATGTGCTGTGCCCCGCCGCGGGCCGGTCAATCCCACGTCGGTACCCGCCGCCCGGTGCGCACCGCCGGGGCGAGGTGGGGCGGAAACCGGCGGGCCCGACCCGGTAGGATCGGCACGGGCCGTGACTGGCGCGTAGGGATGGAGAACCATCGGGAAGCGGTCCCGTCATGAGGACGCATGCCGAGCGCCTGGGCCTTCCGCACGTCACTGGAGGTCGCATGTCGTCGCTGAACGCCGAATCCACCGCCTTCCGCAGCGCCCTCGAGGTGATCCGCGCCGTCGAGCCCCGGGTGGCCGACGCCATCGGCGCCGAGCTCGCCGACCAGCGCGAGTCGCTCAAGCTCATCGCCAGCGAGAACTACGCGTCCCCCGCGACGCTGCTGACCATGGGCAACTGGTTCAGCGACAAGTACGCCGAGGGCACCGTCGGGCGCCGTTTCTACGCCGGCTGCCAGAACGTCGACACCGTCGAGGCGCTCGCCGCCGAGCACGCCCGGGAGCTGTTCGGCGCCGCCCACGCGTACGTGCAGCCGCACTCCGGCATCGACGCCAACCTGGTGGCGTTCTGGGCGATCCTGGCCGACCGGGTGGAGTCGCCCGCGTTGAAGAAGGCCCAGGTGCGCCAGGTCAACGAGCTCACCGAGGCCGACTGGTTCGCGCTGCGCCGGGAGCTGGGCAACCAGCGGATGCTCGGCATGTCGCTGGACGCCGGAGGCCACCTCACCCACGGGTTCCGGCCGAACATCTCCGGCAAGATGTTCGACCAGCGCAGCTACGGCACCGACCCGGTCACCGGCCTCGTCGACTACGACAAGGTCGCCGAGGCGGCCCGCGAGTTCAAGCCGCTGATCCTGGTCGCCGGCTACTCGGCGTACCCGAGGAAGGTCAACTTCCGGATCATGCGGGAGATCGCCGACTCCGTCGGCGCCACCTTCATGGTCGACATGGCGCACTTCGCCGGCCTGGTCGCCGGGAAGGTCTTCACCGGCGACTTCGACCCGGTGCCGCACGCGCACATCGTCACCACCACCACGCACAAGTCGCTGCGCGGCCCGCGCGGTGGCATGGTGCTCTGCCAGCCCGAGCTGGCCGACCAGGTCGACCGGGGCTGCCCGATGGTGCTCGGCGGCCCGCTGCCACACGTGATGGCCGCCAAGGCCGTCGCCCTCGCCGAGGCCCGCCGCCCCGACTTCGCCGACTACGCCCAGCGGATCGTCGACAACGCCCAGGCGCTCGCCGAGGGGCTGCTGCGTCGCGGCGGCAAGCTGGTCACCGGCGGCACCGACAACCACCTGGTGCTGATCGACGTCTCCGGCTACGGGCTGACCGGCCGGCAGGCCGAGCAGGCGCTGCTCGACTCGGGCATCGTCACCAACCGCAACTCCGTGCCGCAGGACCCGAACGGCGCCTGGTACACCTCCGGCATCCGGGTCGGCACCCCGGCCCTGACCAGCCGGGGGCTGGGCACCGCGCAGATGGACGAGACGGCCGAGCTGATCCACACCGTGCTCAGCCAGACGAGGCCGGGCGCGAACCCGGACGGCACCGCGTCCAAGGCCAAGTACGTCCTCGATCCCACCGTCGCCGAGCGGGTCGCCAAGCAGGCCAGCGACCTGCTGAGCGGCTTCCCGCTCTACCCGGCCGTCGACCTCGGCTGAACCGCACCACCCCGACGCCCCCCGCCCGGCCCACCGCGCGGGGGGCGTCCCCGTCCCGCACGCCCCCCACCACCCCCGGGGCGGCCGCCCCGACGCCGCGTCGATCATGCAGTTTCGGTGCCCGTTCCACCCACTCTGATGCCCTGTTGTCCCCCACCACAACTGCATGATCGACGCGCTGGGGTGGGGGTGGGGCGGGGTGGGTGGGTTAGTGGGGGTGGTGGCGGGGAGTGCGGAGGGTGCGGAGGCGGTGCAGGATGTCGGTGCCGCCGCGGCCGAAGTGGTCGTGCAGGGCGCGGTACTCGGCGTACAGCTCGTCGTAGGCCGCCGCCCGGGCCGGGTCGGGGTGCCGGGTCTCACGCCGGGTGGCGCCCATCGCCGCCGAGGCGGCGGGCACGTCCGGGTACGCCCCGGCGGCGACCGCCGCGTGGATGGCCGCGCCCAGCGCCGCCGGGTGCGCGGCGTCGAGCACGTGCAGCGGCCGGCCGAGCACGTCGGCGTAGATCCGCAGCAGCAGCCGGTTGCGGGTCAGCCCGCCGGCCACGGTCAGCTCGTCGACGGCCACCCCGGCGGCGGTGAACGCGTCGACGACGGTACGGGCGCCGAAGGCGGTGGCCTCCAGCAGCGCCCGCCAGATCTCCTCGGGCCGGGTGGCCAGGGTCAGCCCGACCAGTACGCCGCTCAGCTCGTGGTCCATCAGCACCGAGCGGTTGCCGCTGTGCCAGTCCAGGGCCAGCAGCCCGTGCCCGCCCACCGGCTGGTCGGCGGCGAGGGTGTCCAGCAGCTCGTACGGGCTGAGCCCCCGGCGGCGCGCCTCGTCGGCGTAGGCGGCCGGCAGGGCGTTGCGGGCGTACCAGTCGAAGATGTCACCGACCCCGCTCTGCCCCGCCTCGTAGCCCCACGCCCCGGTGGTGACGCCCCCGTCGACCACGCCGCACACGCCGGGCACCTCGCGGTACTCCTCCGCGTTCATGATCAGGCAGGTGGAGGTGCCGAGCACCGCGAGCATCCGGCCGGGCTCGACGGCGCGCGCCGCCGCGGCGGTGACGTGCGCGTCGATGGCGCCCGCCGCGACGGCGGTGCCCACCGCCAGCCCGGTCCAGCCGGCCGCCTCGGCGGTCAGCGCGCCGGCCCGGGCGCCCATCGGCACGAGCGGGCCGTCGACGCGGGGCAGCAGCCCGTCGAGGCGGGGGTGCAGGGCGCGCAGGAACTCCGCCGACGGGTACCGCCCGTCCTGCCGCAGCCCCTTGTAGCCGGCCGCGGAGACGTTGCGGGTCTCCCGGCCGCAGAGCTGCCAGACCAGCCAGTCCGCGGCCTCGATGAAGCGCTCCGCCCGGTCGAAGACCGCCGGATCCTCCTCGAGCACCTCCAGCGCCTTGGCGAGCTGCCACTCGGCGGAGACCCGCCCGCCGTAGCGGGGCAGCCAGCGCTCGCCGCGCGCGGCGGCAACGTCGTTGATCCGCGCGGCCTGCCGCTGGGCGGCGTGGTGTTTCCACAGCTTCGGGTACGCGTGCGGCCGACCGGCAAGCTCGGGCAGCTCGCAGAGCGGGGTGCCGTCGGCGAGGGTGGGCAGCATCGTGCAGGAGGTGGCGTCGACGCCGACGCCGCACACGTCCTCGGGCCGGACCCCGGCGGCGCGCAGCGCGGCGGGCACCGCGACGCGCAGCACCTCGCGGTGGTCGTCGGGGTGCTGCAACGCCCAGTCCGGGGGCAGCGGCGTCCCGTCGGGCAGCCGCTCGGTGATGACCCCGTGCCGGTACGCGTGGACGGCCTCGCCCCGCACGGTGCCGTCGGCGACGTCGACCACGACGGCCCGGCCGGAGAGGGTGCCGAAGTCGACGCCGACGACGAACCGGGCCGGCCCGGTCGCCGACGGTGCCGCGTTCCCTCCTGCCGCCACGGTTCCTCCTCCCGCCGCGCGCGCCGGTGCCTGGGCGGGTGGCCGGTCGGCGGCGGCAGTGGAGGAAACGCTAGCAACACCACCACGCCTGCGGCACGCGACCGACGGCCGGCGGCGGGGCGACGGGGAGAGAGGGACCGCCGGGGCCTCAGGCGATGGGTCGCTTCAGGTGGTAGCGGTGCACCTCGGTGCTGCCCTGGACGTTGTTGACGTCCTCGGCGGCGGAGACCAGTTCCCAGCCCTCCCGGCCGGCCCGGTTGAGGTGCGCGATCGCCGTGTCGCCGTACGCGGTGATGTCGCGGCGGGACCCGTCCGGGCCGTACCAGATGAAGCTGACGTGAAAGTTGCGGCCCTGCCCCTGATAACGGCGGACCAGCAACGCGTACTCCCAGGCGATCATGCCGTCCATTATGGGTGTCCACGAAGGACGGCGGAACGCGGGCAGTAGCGCTTTGCCGTGCGGTGAACGCGGTGTGTCATCTGACCTCGGCGGTCGCCGTCCGCCGGGCGGTCTCGTCGGCGACCAGCGCGGCCAGCCGGTCCAGCCCGAGGTCGATCTGTTCCGGGGTGACCGCGCTGACCGACAGCCGCAGCGCGTCGACCGGGGCGCCGTCATCGTAGAAGTGCGCCATCGGCGTCCAGAGCAGCCCGTATTCGCGGGCGGAGCGGTGCAGCAGGGCGTCATCGACGCCGAACGGCACGGTGACCACCACGAAGAACCCGCCGGCCGGGACGTTCCACCGCACCGGCGAGGTCGCCGCCGGGAAGCGCCGGGCCAGGCCGTCGACCAGGTGGCGCAGGTTGCGGGCGTACGCGGCCCGCTCCCGGACGGTGGCCGCCACGAGGCTGCACCCGTGCTCCAGCAGCGCCCCGCCGACCACCGCCTGGGCGATCGCCGACGTGTTCACCGTGACCATGCTCTTGATCTTGGCGAGCTGGTCGGCGAGCAGGCCCACGGTGCCGTCGTCGCCGGCGACGCGCTGGTCGGCCACCACGTAGCCCACCCGGGCGCCCGGCAGCACCGTCTTGGCGAACGAGCCCAGGTAGACCACCCGCCGCGCGCTGTCCAGCGCCTTGAGCGTCGGCGGCCGACCGGCGTCCGAGGCGGGGAAGAGACCGTACGGGTTGTCCTCCAGCAGCAGCAGGTCCTCCTCGGCCGCCAGGTCGAGCAGCCGCCGACGGTCGGCCAGACCGATGCTCGTGCCGGACGGGTTGGCGAAGTCCGGCATCACGTAGCAGGCGCGCGGGCGCAGCCCCGCCGACCGGGCCCGGCGCACCTGCTCGCGCAGGTCGGTCAGGTCGATGCCGGCCGGACCGCCGGACACCGGGCGCACCGGCAGGTCCAGCAGCCGGGCGGCACCGGTCAGCCCCACGTACGTCGGGGCGACGGCGAGCAGCACGTCGCGCGGGTCGGCCCGCAGCGCCCGCAGCACCAGGAACATCGCCTCCTGGCAGCCGACGGTGACCACGATCGCCTCCGGGTCGACCGTCATCCCCTCGTCGACGGCGAGGTTGCGGGCCACGAGGTGGTGCACGACGCCCTTGGTGCGGCCGTACTGCAACAGCGTCCGGTGCACCTGCGCGGGGCTCTGCCCGAGGTCGTCGGCCAGGTGCCGGCGGAACGTCTCCAGGTGCCGGTGCAGCGCCGCTACGTCGAGGAACTCCTCGTACGGCCGCCCGGCCGCCAGCGACACCGCCTCGGGATAGTGCTGGGCCACCTCGTTGAGGAAGTTCATCGAGTTCAGCGCCGGGTCGTCGACCGCCGGGTGCAGGTCGGCGACGCGCAGGTCCACCGTCTCCGGCACCGCTCAGCCCTCCCCGACCACGCGCAGCTCGCGGGCGGCCTCCGGATCGGCGCAGCCGGCCAGCGCCAGGGCGTCGCGGAACTCGCCGGCCAGCAGCGCCAGCGCCGTGCCCGCCCCGGCCCGGCCGCCGGCGGCGAGCGCCCACAGCATCGGCCGGCCGACCAGCACCCCGCGCGCGCCCAGGGCGAGCGCGCGCAGCACGTCGACGCCGTCCCGCACGCCGCTGTCCAGCAGCACCTCGCACCGCTCGGCCACCGCCGCCACCACCTGCGGCAGCATGGTCGCGGTGGCCGGCGCGCCGTCGAGCTGGCGGCCACCGTGGTTGGAGACCACCACGGCGTCCGCGCCGGCGGCCACCGCCAGCTCCGCGTCGCGCGGGTCCAGCACGCCCTTCACCACCAGCGGCAGGGCGGTACGGCCACGCAGCCACTCCAGGTCGGCCCAGCTCAGCGCGGGCGCGAAGACCTCGCCGGTGTGCGCGGCGATGGCGGAGACCCCGGGGGTGGCGATGTGCGCGAGGTGGTCCCGGCCGGCCGGCAGGTTCGCCGCCACGACCTGCGGCGGGATGGCGAAGGCGTTGCGCACGTCGCGTCGGCGCGGACCGAGGATCGGCACGTCCACGGTCACCGTCAGCGCGGTGCAGCCCGCCGCGTGCGCCCGGTCCAGCAGGTCGGCGACCAGGCCCCGGTCGCGCAGCCAGTAGAGCTGGAACCAGACCGTCGCGCCGGTCCGCGTGATCTGTTCGATCGGCACGCTGCTCAGGGTGCTCGCCACGTACGGCACGCCGGCCGCGCCCGCGGCGGCGGCCAGCGCCAGCTCCCCGTCGGGGTGCACCAGCCGCTGGTACGCCATCGGCGCCACGGCCACCGGCATCGCGTACGACACGCCGAGCAGCCGCGCCTCGGTGCGGGGCGTGTGCACGCCGCGCAGCACCCGGGGCAGCACGGCCACCCGGTCCAGCGCGCGGCGGTTGGCGGCGAGCGTCGTCTCGGCGCCGCTGCCGCCCTCGACGTAGTCCCACACGTCGGGCGGCAGCACCGCCCGGGCCGGTCCCGCGAAGTCGGCCAGGCAGGCCGGCGACGGCTGTGCCACCGGCGGGTCCGACTTCGGCGGCACGCCCTCCACCATCACCGGTCTCCCTTCCCTGCGGCACCGCCTCCACTGGCGGTCGCCGCGTCGGCGGATCCGCCACCCGCCGCGCCGTCGTCCGACGTGCCGAACCGGTCGCGCAGGAACGCGGCGGCCTGCTCCTGGGCGCGGCGGCCGTCGTCGAACGCGGCGGGCATGGCGAAGAAGCCGTGGATCATGCCGGCGTACCGGGTGAGGGTGGTCGGCACGCCGGCGTCGCGCAGCCGGTGCGCGTACCTCTCCCCCTGCGCCCGCAGCGGATCGTGCTCGGCGGTGATCACCAGCGCCGGCGGCAGGCCCGTCAGGTCCTCGGCGAGCAGCGGCGACGCCAGCGGGTGCCGCGCGTCGGCGGGGTCGGCGAGGTAGTGGCCGCGGTACCAGGCGACCGAACGGCGGTTGAACAGCAGCGGGTCCTCGCCGTCGCCGTCGGGCTCGGCGCTCTGGTCGGTGTTCGGGTACACGAGCAGCTGGGCGGCGAGCCGGGGGCCGCCGCGCCCGCGGGCCAGCAGGGTGACGGCGGCGGCGAGGTTGCCGCCGGCGCTGTCCCCGCCGACCGCCACGCGCCGCGGGTCGACGCCGAACTCCTCGGGGTGCGCGACGATCCACCGGGTGGCCGCGTGGCAGTCGTGCACGGCGGCGGGAAAGGGGTGCTCCGGGGCCAGCCGGTAGCCGACGGTGACCACCTGGCAGGGCACGGCGTTGGCCAGCCGCCGGCAGATGCCGTCGGCGGTGTCGACGCTGCCGAGGGTCCACCCGCCGCCGAAGAAGTAGACGAGGGTGGGCAGCGGCCCCTGCCCCGCCGGCCGGTGGACGCGCACCGGCAGGTCGCCGGCCGGGCCGGGCACGCGCGCGTCGCGTACCTCGTGCACCGGCTCGACCGCGCCGCCGCCGGCGCGGATCGCGGCGAGGTCGGCGGCGCGGGCCTCGGCGAGGCTCTGCGTGTACAGCGGCGGGGTGCCGGCCGCCTCGCGGGCGGTCCGGTACGCCGCCACCTGCGGATGGACGTTCACGCGGGTCCTCCTCGGGTGTGCACCGACAGCTTGTCGACGCCGCGCAGGAAGAGGCTGCCGCTGTACGTCGGCGCCTCGGCGACGGTGAGCCCGGGGAAGCGCGCCAGCAGTCTGGGCAGCGCGAGCCGGCCCTCCAGCCGGGACACCGCGGCGCCGAGGCAGAAGTGCAGGCCGGCGCCGAAGGCCAGCGACGGCGGCCCGTCGCGGCGCGGGTCGAAGCGGTCCGGGTCGGGAAACCGGGCCGGGTCGCGGTTCGCGGCGGCGAGGATCAGCAGCACGTTGCGGTCGCGGCCGACCGGCACCCCGCCCACGTCGGTGTCCTCGGGCGCGGCCCGGGCGAGGAAGTGCACGGGCGCCTCCAGCCGCAGGATCTCCTCGACCGTGCCCCGGGTCAGGGCGTCGTCGCCGGGCAGGGCGGCGGCCACGTCGGGATGGGCCAGCAGCAGCGGCAGCCCGTTGGCGAACATGTAGACGGTGGTGACGAAGGCGGCGTTGAACAGCACGATCAGGTTGCTCACCAGCTCGTCGGCGGTCAGCTCCACGTCGCCGGAGTCGACCGCCTCCACCAGCGCGCCGATCAGGTCGTCACCGGGTCGGCGACGCCGGTGGGCGATCAGCTCCGCGTAGAAGTCCCGCAGTTCCGCGGCGGCGGTGTTGGCGGCGGCGAGCCGCTGCGGGGTCTTGCCCGCCACGTCCAGGAACTCGTCGATGCGCTCGACCCGCTGCCGGTAGAAGTCCAGGTCCGTGGCGGGGATGCCGATGAAGTCGGCCATCACCAGGGCCGGCAGCGGGTACGCGAACTCCGCGACGAAGTCGAGGGCGGCGTCCCCGGCGTCGGCCATCCGGTCCAGCAGCCCGTCGACGACCCGGTGCACGGCCGGCTCCAGCGCGCCCAGCCGGCGCGGTGTGAACGTCTTCGCGAACACCGCCCGCATCCGGGTGTGCTCCGGCGGGTTGACGAACATCATCGAGGTCTGCAGGGTGCGCAGCACCTCCTGCTCCTGCCAGCCCGGCGGCGCCTGCTTGTACCACCGCGGGTCGCGCAGCACCTGGCTGACCAGGTCGTAGCCGACGGCCACGGCGTCGACCGAGCGGTGCTCGGCGCGCGCCGGCACCGGGCTGACCGGTCCGAGCCCGTGCAGGGCCGCGTAGCAGGGGTACGGGTCCTGCCGGCCCTCGTCGCTGTAGAGGCGGGTCAGCAGCTGGGTGACGTCCACGGTCCTTCGGTCTCCCCCGTCGCGGGTGTCGCGGGCGGCGGGGGGTCGCCCGCCGCCCGCGCTGGTGTCACAGGCCGAGCAGTCGCAGCGGTACGGCGTCCGCCAGCGCCTGGTTGCCGGCGTCGTTCGGGTGGATGTGGTCGCCCGAGTCGTACGCGGGCAGCAGTCGGCTCGGCTGCGCCGGATCGCGCAGCACCCGGTCGAAGTCGAGCAGCCCGTCGAACTCGTCGCTGCCGCGCAGCCACGCGTTCACCGCCTGCCGGGTGGCCTCCTTCTCCGGCGTCCACACCCCCGGGTTGCCGTGCCCCTCGTACGGGGTGAGCGTCGACACGAGGCTGCGCAGGCCGCGCGCCTTCACCTGCTGGTTGACCTGTCGCAGCGAGGCGATGACCTGCTCGGCGGAGTCGCCCGACATCCAGATGTCGTTGATGCCCAGGTGGGTGATCACGGTCCGGGCGTCGGTCTGCGCGAAGACGTCCTCGTCGAGGCGGGCCAGGGCGTTGGGGCCGAGTTCGTGGTAGCCGGGGAAGCCGCCCGCCCCGGGCTCGGGGCCCTCGTGGTTGAGCCGGTTGCCGGCGAGGCTGAGGTTGAGCACGCCCGGGGTGCGTACGTCCGGGCGGGCGTCGACGAGCCGGTCGGCGAGCAGGTCGGGCCAGCGCTTGTTGGCGTTGACGGTGCTGCCGTTGCCGTCGGCGATGGAGTCGCCGAAGACCACCACCGAGCCGGGGCTGTGCCGGCGCTGCACGTCGACGCCCGACAGGAAGAACCAGCAGCAGTTCGGCCGGATGGTGAACCCGGCCCCGCCCGCGGCGGAGGTCAGGTCGGTGGCGCCGATGAAGTTGGTCTGCCGGGACTGGCCGTGGAAGGTCACCGGCCCGGTGGGGGTCGGGAAGTGCACCGTCAGCACCAGGTCCTGCTGGTCGCCGACCGGCAGCGCGACGGGGTCGCTGACCAGCTCGGCGCCGCGGTTCATGGTGGCCGAGGTGGCGCCGCCGAACGTCAGCGTCCGCAGCGTCGAGGGGTCGATGTCGGACAGGTCGTCGGGGGTCGCGGTGTTCGGTTTCGCGACGGTGGCGCGGCCCACCCGCACGGCCTGCTCGCCGTGGGAGTTGCTCAGCCGGACCCGCAACCGCTCCCCGCCGACGGTGGTGCGCACGACCATCCGCACGCTCTGGTCGTTGAGGCCGTTGTTGGTCAGGCCGGTCGCGTTCCCCCTGGTGACTGCGGCGGCCCAGCTTCCCGCCCAGACCGTGCGCCGGTGGGACGCCTCGCTGTCCGACGGGCCGGCGCTGGCGACCATCGCCGGGGTGCCGGCGACGAGCAGGGTGGCCGCGGACGCGATGACATGCCATCTCTTCGGGGTCGACATTGAACCTCCATCGTTGGCAGCCCAGGGCCGTCCGCTGACGGCACCGCCTGGACGATGGTCCAGAAACCTAGCCGTCCCGTTTCACGAACGTCAATCAACCTGATCGACGTGATCAAATGTCCTCCAGTCCGTCCGGAGCGCCGTTCAGGCTCTGTCCGGTGACGGTCGGTGCTACCTACGCTCACGGACGGCGGCGGTGCGGTCGCCCGGCCGCCGCGCCGTCCCGGGCTGCCGGTGCGCGGCCACACTTCTGCGGCGAGGGGGCTGTCGGATGACCGACCGACCGGAGCGACGGACCGGCTACGTGCACCGGGCGCTGGAGCTGTTCGCGAGCTTCGGCGACCGGGAGGCGCTGGTCGGAAACGGACACCGGCTCAGCTACGCCGAGGTCGCCGCGCAGGTGCGCGGGCTGGCCGCGACCCTGCTCGGGCACGGCGTACGGCCGGGGCAGGCGGTGCTGCTCGCGCTCGGCAACCCGGTGGAGGGGCCGCTGGTGCAGCTCGCCCTGCACCTGCTGGGCTGCCGGACGATGTGGATCGCCCCGGTCACGTCCCGCCGGGAGGTCGACGAGTTCGTCCGACTGGCCCGCCCCGACGCGTTCGTCTACGACGCCCGGGACCCGGCCGGCCTCGGCCCCGAGCTGGCCGCCGGGCTGCCCGGGGTGCCGGTGCTCTGCCTCGGCCCGGGCGGCGCGGGCCCGGACCTCCTCGCCACGGCGGCGCGCGACCGGGCGGTCACGCTGCCGGCCGAGGTGCCGGTGCCGGAGTCGTTCCTGCAGACCAGCGGCACCACCGGCACCCCGAAGCTGGTGCACCACCGGGAGAGCTTCTACACGCAGGTCCTCGCCCTGGCCGCCGACTTCCGCGCCGCCGGCCACCCGCCGCTGCGGCACCTGTCGCACTCGCCGATGTGGCTGGCCAGCGGCCAGATCACCACCCTGTTCAACCTCTTCACCGGCGGCGTGCTGTTCCCGCGCGACGGCTGGGACCCGGCGGGGTTCATCGACACCGTCGGGCGGGAGCGGGTCAACTCGACCTTCGTCACCCCGCCGATGCTCTACGAGGTGCTCGACCACCCGGCCCTGGACGGCGCGGACTTCTCGGCCATGTTCATGTTCAACGTGGGCGCCGGGCCGGCCGCGCCCGCCCGGCTGCGTCAGGCGATCGCCCGCTTCGGGCCCGTGCTGCGCATCGTGTACGGCCTCAGCGAGGCCGTCGTGGTCACCGCCCTGCCGGGGCTGACCGACGACCCGGCGCACCCGGAGCGGCTGCGCTCCTGCGGCCGGCCGTACGGCGACGTGCGCGTCGAGATCCGCGCCGAGGACGGCACGGTGCTGCCGCCCGGCGTCGACGGTGAGGTGTGGGTGCACACCGACCTGCGCTTCGCCGGCTACCACGGCCAGCCCGAGCTGACCGCCGAGACGCTCGTCGACGGCTGGGTCCGTACCCGCGACGTCGGGCACCTCGACGCCGACGGCTACCTCTACCTCGTCGACCGGTTGCAGGACCGGATCCTCACCCGGCGGCGCAGCTGGCCGATCCACTCCCGCCCCATCGAGGACGCCCTGGCCGGTCACCCGCAGGTACGGGCGGCGGCGGTCATCGGCGTGCCGGACGAGGCGGCCGGCGAACTGCCGTACGCCTTCGTGGTGCCGGCGCCCGGCGCGACCGTGACCGCCGCGGAGCTGATCGACCTGGTGACCGCCGAGCTCAGCGAGACCTGGGCGCCGGGCGGGGTGCAGTTCGTCGACCGGGTGCCGCTCAACCGCTCCAACAAGGTGGACAAGCGCGCGCTGCGGGCCCGCTACGCCGAGGAGCACCCGTCGTCGGTCGAGCACCCGGAGGCGTCGATCGGCAGTCTGGCGTGACCCCCCGGCGGGAACTGACCGTCCTGGTCGCCGCCGACCTGATCTCCAACCTGGGCAGCCGGATCTCGGTGGTGGCCATCCCCTGGCTGGTGCTGGAGACCACCGGCAGCCCGGCGAAGATGGGCGCGGTGGCCGCCGCCGAGACGCTGCCCTACCTGCTCTCCAGCGCCCTCGGCACGCCCTGGGCCGACCGGATCGGGCTGCGGCGCACCTCGATCATGGCCGACGTCGGCAGCGCCGCCCTGATGGTGGCGGTGGCCCTCACCCCGTGGCTCGGGTTCGGCGCGCTGCTCGCCCTGGTGGCCGTGGTGGGTGCGCTGCGCGGTGTCGGCGACCGGGTCAAGCACGTGATGTTCCGCCCCGCGGCGGAGGCCGCCGGGGTCCGGCTGATCCGGCTGACCTCCGTCTACGACGGGTTGGGCCGACTGGTCACCCTGCTCGGCGCGGGGCTGGGCGGGCTGCTCGTCTGGTGGTTCGGGGTGACGCAGGCGCTCCTCATCGACGCGGCCAGCTTCGCCGCCTGCGCCCTGCTCGTCGGTCTGCTGGTCCGCCCGCCGGCCGCCCCGGCGGAACCGGCGGCCCCGCAGGGGTACCTGCGCGCGCTCGCGGGCGGGTTCCGCCACCTGGGCCGCGACCGGATGCTGCTGACCATGCTGCTGGTGATCTCGGCGCTGAACATGGTGGTCAACGCGAGCGTCGCGGTCTACATCCCGCTCTGGGTGGCCGACGTGCTGCGCAGCCCCGCCGGGCTGGGGCTGGTGCTCGGGGCGTTCTCGGCCGGCGCGCTGCTGGGCAACGTGTTGTTCACGGCGTTCGGTCCCCGGCTGCCCCGCTACCTGTCCTTCGTCGTCGGCGCGGCGCTCGGCGGCGCCCCGCGGCTGCTGGTCCTGGCGCTGAGCGAGGACCTGGCCGTGGTGCTGGCGGTGACCTTCGCCTCCGGGATCGGCATCGCGGCGGTGAACCCGCTGCTCGGGGTGGCGATCTACGAGCGGGTGCCTCCCGGGCTGCAGACCCGGGTGATCGGGCTGGCCGGGTCGCTGGCGTTCGCGGGCCTGCCGCTGGGCGCGCTGCTGGGCGGCTGGTCGGCCACCACGCTCGGCCTCGGCCCCGCCCTGCTGGCCATGGCGGCGTTCTGCCTCGCCGTCACCCTGCTGCCGCTGCTGCCCGGCCTTCGTCCACGGTCCACTGACGCGCCGGCCGAGCGGGCACCGGGTGTCGTGGGTCGGGCGTAGGGTCGCACCATGGCCACCTGGGAGGACGTACGCCGCATCGCGCTGGGTCTGCCGGAGACGAGCGAACACCCCTCCTACCAGGGGTTGCCGGCGTGGAGGGTCCGCGACCGGGCGTTCGTCTGGGAACGGCCGCTGCGCCGTGCCGACCTCGACGCCCTCGGCGACGCCGCGCCCGACGGCCCCGTCCTCGGCGTACGGGTGCCGGACCTGGGCGCGAAGGAGGCGCTGCTCGCCGACGACCCCGCCGTCTACCTCACCACCCCGCACTTCGACGGCTACCCCGTGGTGCTGGTCCGGCTCGACCGGATCGACCCCGACGAGCTGGCCGAACTGGTCGTCGAGGCGTGGCAGGACCGGGCGCCGAAGCGCCTCGCGGCGACCTACCGGGCAAAGCGGCAGGCGTAACCGACCAATGCACCGTTCCCACTGCCGGCACGGCTCACCCGGGGTCGGGCGACGGACTATGTTCCGCGCGCCCGGCGTGGGCTAGCGTGCCGGCATGCCATCGACGTTGACCGAAGCAACGGATCCGTGGTGCCTGCGCGACGGGGAGAGCGCGGCGCTGCTGCACGGCCACCCGTGGCGACGCTTCGCGGTGCTGGGCGACAGCGTGGCCGAAGGGCTCTGCGAGCCCGTCGACGGCTATCCCGACGTGCAGTGGGCCGACCGGATCGCCGCCGAACTGCGGGTCGTCCGGCCGGAGCTGGCGTACCTCAACCTGGGCCTGCGGGGGCTGCGGGCGCACGAGGTGCGCGCCACCCAGCTCGCCCCGGCGCTGGCGTTCCGCCCCGACCTGGCGCTGGTGGTCTGCGGCGGCAACGACGCCTTCAGCCGCGCCTACGACCCGGACGCCGTCGACGCGGAGCTGGCCGCGATGGTCGAGGCGCTGCGGGCCGCCGGCGCGGACGTGATCACCGTCGGCATGTTCGACGTGTCGCTCAGCCCGGCCGTGGCGGAGCGGCACCGGGCCGGCCTCGGCGAGCGGATGCGCCGGCTCTCCGCGCGCACCGGGGCCCTCGCGGAGCGGCTCGGCACCCTGCACGTGCGACTCACCGACCACCCGCTCGTCGCCGATCCGTCGATGTACGGCGGCGACGGCCGGCACGGCAGCGCCCGCAGCGACGCGGTCGCCGCCGCCGAGACCGTCCGCCGCCTGGGCGCCCACCTCGCGGGCGCCCGGCACCGGGGCTGAGCTGGCCCACCACCGCCCGGCGGGTCAGACGCGCGCTGACCGTCTGGCCGCCGTCGCAGCGGTGCGCCGGATCATGCGGGGGGTGACGCCGCGGTAGGCGCGCGGGTCGACGGGCAGCAGCCACTGCCGGGCGCGGGCCAACGGGCCGAGGTTGAGCCCGAGGTCGTCGAGCACCTCGTCGATGTTGTGCATCGAGAACGGGATGATGCTCGTGCCACGGGCGTGCTGCCCGTTGGTCCGCGCCGCCATCCAGGCCAGCCGCGTCCGCAGTTGCTCCCGCATCCGGTCCCTGGACGGCAGCGGGATCCCACCCCGCAGGTACGCGGCCGTCCACACCGCTGCCATCTCGGCGCCGAGCGGGCTGAAGAACGAGGAGTTGTAGCCGGCGAAGGTCAGGCGCGGGACGTCGACCGGCAGGATCTGGCGGTGGAGCATGAGGTTGCCGGCGGCGTCCTCGAGCCGGGCGTGCAGGGCGGCGTCGAAGAAGGGCACGTGCTGCCGGAATCCGGTGCCGCAGATGACGAGGTCGGCGGGGAGCACCGTGCCGTCGTCGAGCCGGGCGGCCGGCCGCCCCCCGTCGACGAGGAGTTCGCCGATCTGACGATCGCGGTGCACGCTGATCCGACCGTCGGCGACCCGCTCGAAGAAGCCGTCCGTCGCGAGGCTGACCGTGCTGCGCGCGATGTCCTCGAAGGTCCCGTGCGGCACGAGACCCAGTTCGCGCAGCTTGAGCTGCCGGGTCGCGACCGACCCCACGCTGTCGAGCATGCCGCGACGCAGACCGTCGCCCGGGCCGTGCAGGAACCGCTCGAAGCCCTTCACGTCGATGTACCGGAACAGCGCCTCACCCAACCGGGTGAGCAGGAGGTACTTGTAGTTGACCGCCCCGCCGAGCTTCTTGGGCATCTTCCACAGCAGTTGGCGGGCGACGAGGTGGGTCTGCGCGGCGACGTCGCTCAGTGGGACCGCCACGTCGCAGGACGACTTGCCGTACCCGACGACGAGGACGTTCTTTCCCCGCGCCGCCTCGAGATCGTGGAACTCCCCGCAGGCCAGGACGCGTCCCCCGGCGGCGACGAAGTCCGCACGTCCCTCGAAGGGCGGGATGTACGGGTCGGAGAAGATGCCGTTGGCGACGACGAGGTGGTCGTACCGCTCCCAGGTCGCGGGGTCCCGGCCGCCCGTCGGGCGCGACGCGATCAACCACGCGGTCTCGTCGTCCACGAGCCGCGCGGCGACGACCTCCGTGGACAGTCGCAGCACGGGGCCGAGCCCGAACCGGTCCACGTAGCTCTCGACGTAGCGCTGGACCTGCTCGCCCGACGGCCACTGCGGGTAGTGGGCGGGCATCGGCAGGTCGGAGAGGTGGTAGGTGCCCTTGTTGTTCTGGGTGCGCAGCCCGGGGTATCTCCGGGTGCTGCTCCAGACGCCTCCGACGTCGGGCGTCCGGTCGAAGACGGTGACCTCGAATCCGCTCTGCCGCAGCACCTTCGCTGCGCTCAAGCCGGCGAATCCGGCACCGACGACGGCGATCCTCATGGCGAACCTCCAAAGACTCCGCGACCCGATGGTGGGAGCCGCGACAGCAGAGCGCCGGCGGCGATCGCACGCTAACGAACCCGGCGGCAGGGCAGCTATCCGTTGGACGCGGGCGACATCCGCTTAGCGCGGCCGGGGGAAGTGGCGTCGCGCGCTGTCCTGTGTCGGGTTTGGAGCACGCCTCTGTCGTGTGCTCCGCTCCGGTCCTAGTCTCGGCGCAGCAGGGCGTCCCGGCGCAGGGCCCCAGTCCCCGGGCGAACCGTTGTTCCGCGTGTCACCAGCGGCGCGCGGCCGCCCCGGCCCGGCCCGATCAGGAGGTCCCAGATGGCTGCCACGACGGTCAGGACGGACGACATCGAGCGCGCCCGCACGGAGGTGGGTCGCGTCTTCTGTCCGCACCGGCTCACGCCCCAGGCGGGCGTCCACGGCGTCCGCCTGCGAATGACGGCGCGCCGGTCGGGCGGCGTGGGCGTCGTCGACCTCGAGTACGCGCAGGCGGTGCGGATCCAGCCCGCCGCGTTGGAGACCTTCTACCTCGTACAGATGCCGCGCGGCGGCACGGCGGAGGTCCGCCACGCCGGACGCAGCGTGACCTCGACGCCGGACACCGCCTCCGTCCTCTCCCCCTACGACCCGTCGGACATGCGGTGGTCCGAGGCGTCCGCGCACCGGATCTTCTACGCCGACCGGCAGACGGTCGACCGGGAGCTCACGCGACTGCTCGGTCGACCCGTGGACGGCCAGCTCCGCTTCGACCTCGGCATGGTCATGCGCACCCCCTCGGCGGCGGCCTGGGCACGCGGGGTGGACTTCCTCGCCGACGAGCTGTCCCAACCGCAGGGTGGCTCCCTCCTCGACCACCCACAGGTCATCCGCCGCTTCGAGCAGGCGCTCATCGGCAAGCTGTTGCTGACCCACCGCCACAACCACACCGACCTGCTCGCCGAGCCGACGAGGCACCCGGCGCCCGGACGCCTCGTCCAACGCGCCTGCGCGCTGATGACGGAACACCACGACGAGGCACTCACGGTGGGCGACGTCGCGGAGGCACTGCGGGTGAGCGTACGGACGCTGCAGGACTGCTTCCGCCGCGAGCTGCAGACCACGCCGATGGCCTACCTGCGTGCCCGCCGGCTCGACGCGGTCCACGCCACGCTACGCGAGGCCGCCCCGGGCATGTCCGTGACGAGCGTCGCCCTCGACCACGGCTTCACCCACCTGGGCCGCTTCGCCAGCGAGTACCGGTCCCGCTTCGGGGAGTCGCCGTCCAGCACCCTGCGCCGCTGACCGGTCGGACCTCGTCTCGTACCCACGGCGACGGCGGCGGCGGCTCAGGCGAGCTGGGCCAGCGTCTCGCTGACGTTGTGCTCGACGATGGCGCGCATGCCGGCCCGGTCGGGGAAGTCGCCGTCGAGCAGGCGCAGCGGACCGGCCACGAGCGACAGGTGCGTCGCGAGCCGGTAGAGGCGCAGCCGGTGCCCGTCGAGACCGTCGACGGCCAGCGCCGGCCAGGCGTCGCCGAAGCGCAGTTCGAGGAAGGCGTGCTCCCACTCCACGTCGAGGAACATCGCGCCCTCGATGTCGACGAGCACCGGGTGGTCCCGCGCGTCCACGAGCACGTGGTCCGGCCCGAGTTCACCGTGGATCAGGCCGTACCGGGAACGGGGGGCCACGGCGGCGCGGCGCTCGGCGAGGGCGTCGGCGAGGCGCTGCCGTACGACGGCGATCCGCTGCACCCGGGCGGCGGCCTCGGCTAGGTCCCGCAGCGCCCGGTCGAGCACGATCGCCTCCACCGGCCGGCCGGATGCCGGCCCGTGCACGCCCGGGCGGCCGTACCGGTCGCGGCGGCGGGCGTGCATGCTCCGGACCGCGTCACCGAGCCGGGCCAGCACCACCCCGGCCCGGCGCGGGTCGCGCTCCCGCAGGTGCTGGAGGGTGCCGCCCCGGACGTCCTCCACCACCGCCACCTCCCCGGGCAGCAGGCCGGCGGTGGGGGCGAGCAGCAGCCGGGGCACCCGCACCCCGGCGGCGCTGAACTCCCGGTGCGCCGCGACGAAGAGGTCGGCTCCGGTGGCGTGCCCGAAGAGGCCGTCACGTTCCGGTGCCGCCTGCGCCGGCCAGTAGTCCTCCGCCGGATGCCACACGTAGGCGATGCCGGTGGACCCGTCGTCCAGGGTCAGCCGGTAGACGCCCTTCTTCGTGCCGCCCGCCAACCGCTCGACCGCGACCAGCGCCCGCCGGCCCCCGAAGGCCGCCCGCGCCACCGCCCGCAGCTCCCCGACCCCCAACCCCACCCGATCCCCCACCCCCCGATCCTCCCCCACCCCCACCCCCGCGTCTGAGGGGCGGGGCGGGGGCGAGGGCGGGTGGGGTCAGGGGGTGGTCAGGAGGCCGGAGAGGAGGACGCCGCGGGCCAGGTTGAGCACGCCGTCGCAGCCCGGGAAGCCCGTACGGATGCACGCGCCGGCCGGCCGGCGGCCGAACAGGTACGGGGCGATGCTGTACGGCACGTCGGCGGCCACCGTCTCGCCGGTGCCGATGTGCACGAAGTCCAGCGGCACGTCGTCGGCCTTCACGTACTCCTGGAGGATGAAACCGCCCCGCCCGACGGCGCGGGTCAGGCCGTCGCGCCACGCGTCGGGGTCGGTCTCCCGGCCGATCAGCACGTCCACCCCGGCGGAGCCGTCGGCCGGCTTCGCCACCAGGCCGGCCCGGTCGGCCACCGCCCGGTCGAGCAGTTGCGCCGTCAGCGACCAGGTACGCGGCACGTACCGGTGCACGAGGTCGCGGTCGGCGACGGGCAGCGCGTCGGCGTCCTCCCAGAGCCAGGCGAAGGCGCGCTTGTTGGCGACCAGCCAGGCCGCCGCCGACACCCACATCGGCACCGTGCCCGCCGCCAGCCCCGCCTCCAGGGCGTCCACCCCGGCGCTCGGGGTGACCCGGTTGGGCACGAAGAGCCGGAACACCCCGTCGACCGGGGCGCCGCCGGCCACCAGGCGCTTCCGGTCGTCGAGGCCGACCTGGGAGACCGGCGCGATGACCAGGTCCAGGCCGGACGCGGCGGCCCGCTCGACCACCGGCGACAGCAGCCTGATGAACCGCTGCGGGTCGTCGAGTCCCGGGTACTCGGCGTCGAAGTCGACAAGCATGGCGACCCGGGCGCCCTCGGGCAGGCCGAGACCGGCGCGGATCGCGGCGAAGCGCCGGTCCACCGCCGAGGGTGCCGCCGCCAGCCGGACCCGGTCGGTGAGGCCGCGGCGCCGGTAGAGCTCGACGAAGCGGCGCACCGTGGTGTCCGCGTCGAACGCGCCGCCGAGGCTGCTGTCGATGTTGTACTCGACGAAGCGGGGCACCCCGTCGCAGAGCAGCACGTCCGGGCGGAACGCGTCCAGCAGCGCCTCGGTGAGCGGCTCGTCGTCGTCGAGCAGCCGGGTCTCGCCGTCGGCGACGTTCAGCAGCCGGCGCAGCTCCCCCGCCGTGCCGGCCCGCCGCCGGCACGCCTCGAAGATGAGCTGGGCGAGCCGGTCGGAGACGGCGTTGAGCACGCCCAGCGACGTCTCGTCCATCACCGGCGGCCGGGCCAGGCGCCACTGCTCGTTGTAGGTGGCCCGGCCGTCGAAGACCTCCCGCCAGGATTCGGCCCCGGCGGCCACCATGTCGGCGCGCACCGGTGCGGGCAGGTCGAGCCACGCGCGCGCGGCCGAGGGCCAGCGGTAGTCGGCGTCGTTCATTCAACCGTCCTTCATGACGTGTCCGATGGCGGCCACGAGTTGCTCGCGGCTGGGCTGCACGGCCCGGTCCAGCGCCGGGGCGAACGGCAGCACCGCGCCGTCGGGGCGGGTGACCCGCCGGGGCGGCGCGACCAGCCGTACCCGCTCGACCATGGTCGCGATGATCTCCCCGGCGATGCCGCAGGAGCGGTTGGAGTCGTCCACCACCACCAGCCGTCCGGTGCGCGCCACCGACTCGGCGAGCGCGTCCCAGTCGAACGGGTAGAGCGTGCGCGGATCGAACACCTCCACCGACACCTGGTCGGCCAGCTCCTCGGCGACCGCGAGGGCGTCGTGCACCAGGTGCCCGACCGCGACCACGGTCACGTCGTCGCCGCGCCGGTGCACCCGGGCGCGGCCCAGCGGCACCGGCGCGAGGGCGGCGAGGTCGACGTCGGCGCGCACGTCCAGCGCCGCGGCGGGGGCGAAGACCACCACCGGGTCGTCGCACCGCACCGCCGACACCAGCAGGCCGTACGCGTCGGCGGGGGTGGCCGGCACCACGGTGGTCACCCCGACGTGGGCGAAGAGTCCGTACGGGTGGTCGGAGTGCTGCCCCGCCCAGCCCGTACGGGAACCGGAGCCCGGCACCAGGTAGGTGACCGGCACCGCGCACTGCCCGCCGGTCATCAGCGGGAACTTGTGGGCGTGGTTGACGATCTGCTCGAAGACCAGGAACAGCAGCGACGGGATCTGGAACTCGACCACCGGCCGCATCCCGGCCAGGGCCGCCCCCGTGGCGAAGCTGGTGAACGCCTGCTCCGACAGCGGGGTGTCGCGCACCCGCTCCGGGCCGAACCGCGCGACCAGCCCGGCGGTGACGTTCGAGGCGGCCACCCGGATGTCCTCGCCGAGCAGGAACACCGACTCGTCGCGGGCCAACTCGTCGGCGAGCGCCCGGGTGAGCGCCCTGCGGTAGGACAGCCTGGGCATCTACCCACCTCCGGTGCGGGCGGTCAGCCCGCTGGCGTACAGGTACGCGAGCGCGTCGGCCGGATCCGGTTCGGCGCCGGCGAGGGCGAACCGCACGGCCGCGTCCAGCGTGGCCTCCACCTCGGCGTCGACCTCCGCCCGGTCGGCGGCGGGGAGCCGTCCGCCCTGGATGTCCACCGGGTCGCGGGAGCGGCCCCGGGCCACCTCCTCGGGCGGGCGGTAGTCGAGGCGTACCGCGTGCTCGAAGGTGTGGTGGGCGTCGAACCGGTAGGTCCGCGCCTCGATCAGCTCGGGGCCGCCGCCGGCTCGCATCCGGTCGACGGCGGCGCTCGCGGCGGCGCGTACCGCCTCGGGGTCCTGGCCGTCCACGACGGCGGCCGGGATGCCGAAGGCGGCGGCCCGGCCGGGAATGCTGCCGGCGACCGCGCCCGCGACGGGCATGGTGGTGGCGTAGCCGTTGTTCTCGCAGACGAACAGCACCGGCACCCGCCACAGCGCGGCCAGGTTGAACGCCTCCAGCAGCATCCCCTCGTTGACCGCGCCGTCGCCGAAGAAGCTCACCCCGACGACGTCGTCGCCCCGGCGGCGGCGCGCCCAGACCGCCCCGGTGACGATCGCCCCGGACGCGCCGACGATGGCGTTGGCGCCGAGCACGCCGACGCCGAAGTCGGCGGCGTGCATCGAGCCGCCCCGGCCGGCGTTGAGGCCGGTGACCCGGCCGCACAGCTCGGCCATCATCCGGGCCGGGTCCGCGCCCTTGGCGAGCACGTGCCCGTGCCCCCGGTGGGTGCCGGCGAGCACGTCGCCGGCGCGCAGCGCGGCGCAGACCCCGGCGGCGATCCCCTCCTGCCCGAGGTACGGGTGGATGCCCCCGACGACGTGCCCGGAGCGGACCAGCTCGATGGCCCGCTCCTCGAACCGGCGGATCAGCCGCACCGTCCGGTAGAGCCGGACCGCCTCGTCCGGCCCGTCGCCCCCCGGGTGGGTCCGCCCCCGGTCGTGGCGCGACATGTCAGCCGCCCCGCGGGGCGCGGTGGCGCCAGATGACGGGGCAGTACTCGGGGTCCGCGTAGTCCGGCCGCCCGTCGTGGGTGCGGCGGACCAGCACGTCGTGGTTGTACGCGGCGAGGGTGCCGTCGGAGAGGCGGTACTCCCGCCAGGCGTTGTCGCCGTCCTGCAGGTGCAGCGAGATCGCCCGGCGCGGGCGGCCGCTGACGTTGGCGCCGCTGCCGTGGTAGGTGCGGCAGTGGTGGAAGCTCATGTGCCCCTTGGGGATCACCATCGGCACCTTGCGGATCTCCGCGCCGTTGTGGGCCGCGTTCTCGGCGAGCATGTCCTCGAGCTGGTCGCGGTCGCGGTCGGCGAAGTGACGCACCACCGTGTCGTCGGCGCCGGTCTCCGCCCAGCGGTGCGAGCCGTCGACCATCGTGATGGTGCCCATCTCCTCGCCGCAGTCGTGCAACGGGATGAACGCGGTGAGCATGTCCTGGGACGACGAGGACGCCCAGTAGTGCTTGTCGAAGTGCCAGGGCACGATGTTGGACGGCTCGCCCGAGACCGGCGGCTTGTAGATCAGGGTGGACTGGAACACGCGGATCTCGGTGGCCCGCGCGAGCCGGGCGGCGACCGCGCCGATCAGCGGCTTGCGCAGGATCGCCCCGAGCCCGTCGTGCTCGTGGTGGACGTAGTCGTTGTGCCGCTGCACCGTGCCCTTCGACGGTTCCCAGTAGGCGAGCCTCGGCGGGCGCACCGGCAGGCGGCGGTCCCGCTCGCCGGCGTAGTAGCGCTCGGCGGCCGCCGCGAGGGCGTCCACCTCGTCGTCGGTGAGCAGCTTCTTCGACAGGTACCAGCCGTGCGCGGCGTAGAACGCCACGTCCTCCTCGGAGGGCAGCAGTGCCTCCTCCTCGGCGGTCAGTACCGGCTCGAACTCGGTCGCGGTCACGCCCGCACCTCCTGCGGTGTCGGGGCCGCGACGGTGGTCCCCGCCGCGGCCAGTTCCCGTTCCTTGGCCTCGTAGAGGGCCCTGATGTTGCCGCTGCCGAAGGTCCGCGCCCCGCGCCGCTCGATCAGCTCCAGGAAGAGCGTGCGGCGCACGTGCATGGACTCGGTGAAGATCTGCAGCAGCTGCCCGCCGTGGTCGCGGTCGACGAGCACGCCGAGGTCGCGCAGCCGCTCCAGCGGCGCGTCCACCGGGCCGACGCGCGCCTCCAGGGCGTCGTAGTAGCTGGCCGGGGTGCCGGCGAACCGCACGCCCCGCTCGGCGAGGGTGGCGACCGCGGTGACGATGTCGTCGGTGCGCAGCCCCAGGTGCTGCACCCCGGCGCCGACGTGCCGGTCGAGGAAGGCGTCGAGCTGCCCGGGCCGGCGCGAGCGGTCCGGCTCCAGCAGCACCAGGGTCACCCGCCCCGACGGGCTCTGCACCACCGTGGAGTTCATCGCCTGCCCGGCGACCTCCACGTGCTCGGCGAAGATCTCCGCGAACCCGAACACGTCCCGGTAGTGCCCGACGGTCCCGGCGAGCTGGCCGGGCGGCACGCAGACCGCCAGGTGGTCGATCTCGGCGAGCAGCTTGCCGCCGCCGTCGGGAGGCGTCGTCTCGACCGCCCCGGGCAGGAACTCGTCGGCGTCGCCGCGGCGGGACACGAGGCGGTGCAGCACGTCGCCGAAGCCGCCGACCTCGGCGGTCACCACCTCGGCGTCCGCGCCGGTGTAGGTGGTCGGCGGCGTCACCCCGACCGCGCCCCGGCGCAGCAGTTCGGCGTACGCGCCGGCGGCGTCGTCCACCTCCAGCGCGACGACGGCCACGCCGTCGCCGTGCCGCTGCACGTACCTCGACGCCGGGTGCTCGGCGGTCAGCCCGGTGGTGAGCACCATCCGGACGTCGCCCTGGCTCAGCAGCAGCGACCGCTGGTCGGCCAGCCCGGTCTCGGGGCCGCCCTGGCCGCGCAGTTGGAAGCCGACCGCCCGGTCGAAGTAGAAGGCCGCCTGCCGGGCGTCGCCCACGAAGAGTTCGATGTGGTCTATCCCACGGATGTCCATGTCCTCAGCCCTTTCACGGTTGCCCGTGGTTGCCGTCCGGGCGCGGTCCGCCCGGGATGGAGCGTGGTCAGTCCCTCGGCCGGGCGGCCCGGGTGAGCAGCAGGCTCACGTTCTGTCCGCCGAAGCCGAAGGAGTTGGTCAACGCGTAACCGGTGTCCGTCCTGCGCGGCTCGCGGCGGATGTGGTCGGCCGGGCAGGCCGGGTCCGGGTCGTCGAGGTTGTGCGTCGGCGGCAGCAGGCCCCGACCGAGCGCCAGCGCGGTGGCCGCAGCCTCCAGCGCCCCGGAGGCGCCGAGCAGGTGGCCGGTGAGCGCCTTGGTGGAACTGACCGGCACGCCGCCGTCGCCGAACACCTCGGCCAGGGCGGCGGTCTCGGCGATGTCGCCGAGCTTCGTGCCGGTGCCGTGCGCGTTGACGTAGCCGACCCGCGCGGCGGGCACGCCGCCACTGGCCAGCGCGCGCCGCATGCACTCCGCCGCGCCGGCGCCGTCGGGTCGCGGGGCGGTGGGGTGGTACGCGTCGGTGTTCACCCCGTACCCGGCGACCTCGGCGTAGCCGGCGGCGCCCCGGGCGGCGGCGTGCGCGGCGCTCTCCAGAACCAGCAGGGCGGCGCCCTCGGCGAGGACGAACCCGTTGCGGCGGGTGTCGAACGGCCGGCTCGCCGCGGTCGCGTCGGCCCAGCCCCGGGCGAGCGCCCGGGCGTTGCCGAAGGTGTCGGCGAAGGTCGGGAACAGCGGCGCCTCGCTGGCCCCGCAGACCACCACGTCGGCCTCCCCGGCACGGATCAGCCGCACCGCGTCGGCGATCGCCTGGGCGCCCGAGGCGCAGGCGGTGCCGACCGACGAGGTGTAGCCGCGGATGCCGTACCGGATGGCGACGCGGGCCGACGGCATGTTCGGCAGGATGCCGGTGAGCAGGTACGGGCTGACCGCCGCCCGGCCCCGCTCGGCGCGGGTGAGCACCTGCGCCTCCAGGGTGGCCAGCCCGCCGACGCCGCCGACGATCACGCCGATCCGGCCCGGGTCCACGTCCCGGCCCACCTCGAGGCCGGCGTCGGCGAGCGCGTCCGCGGCGGCGAGCAGGGCGAGCACCACGACCCGGTCCAGCACCCTGGTCTCCGGCCCGGAGGCGACGGTGCGCGGGTCGACGTCGGGGAGCAGGCCGGCCACCTCCAGCGACCCGGCCGCCGGATGCCCTGCCGGCGGTCGGGCCAGCCCGGAACGGCCGGAGCAGAGCGCGTCGAAGGTGGCGTCGACGCCCCGCCCGGCGGGGGTGAACAGCCCCATCCCGGTGATCACGGCGGTCATGACGGCGACTCGGTGAGGTACCGCTCCCGCAGGGCCACCTTGCGCACCTTGCCGGTGACGGTGACCGGGATGTCCGCCGAGCGGACCGGCACGACCCGGCGCAGGGTCGCGCCGACGTCGGGGCCGAGCGCGGTCCGTACCCGCCCGGTGCGGTCCTCGGCGGGGTCGGCGCCGGCGGCGAGTTCCAGCAGCACGTCGGTGACCACCCCGTCGGCCCCCGAGGTGATCACCACCGTGCAGTCGGTGACGTCCGGGCAGGCCGCGAGGACCCGCTCCTCGGACAGGGCGGTGTAGAACCACCGCCCGTCCCCGGCGTCGACCGCGTCGACGGCCCGGTCCAGGTGGTAGTAGCGGCCCTCGTCGTCGGCGTACACCAGGTCGCCGGTGAGGTACCAGCCGCGCTGCCGGGACCGGTACGTGGTGGCCGAGTCGTTCCAGTAGCCGCGGAACAGCGAGGGTGAGTCGATGCCGAGCCGGCCCACCTCGCCGGCCGGCACCGGGTCGCCCCCGGCGTCGAGCACGGCGACCCTGGCGAACCGGTAGGGCCGCCCGACGCAGCGGCCGTAGCGGTCGGTGTCGACGCGGTGGGTGACGTGGAACATCGAGTGCCCCATCTCGCTGGAGCCGAGCCCGTCGATGAAGACCGAGCCGGGCACGCGGGTGACCCCGTCGCGGGTCACCACGTCGCGGGAGCCGACCGCGACCAGCCGGCGTACGTGCGGCTCGTGCGAGCAGTCGCCGGTGTTGAACCACAGCGACACCGAGTCCAGGTCGTACGCGGACAGGTCGAAGCGCGCCAGTTCCGCCCAGGTCACGGAGAACCCGAACACCCCGTCGGGACGCCAGCGCTGGATCGCCTCCAGCACCCGCTCCCCGCCCTGCTCGGAGAGCAGGAGCATCTCGGCGCAGTTGCCGAGGGCCTGGTTGACCATGAGCACGGTGGCGGTGTGCGGGGCGGGCAGCGCGTTGAGGATGCGACGGGTGCCCTGCGCCTGCGGCATGGCGAGCAGGTGCCGGGTGGCGGCGAAGAGGCTGGCGTGCGAGTGCAGCACCGCCTTGGGCACCCCCGTGGTGCCGGAGGTGTGGGTGATGACGACCGGGTCGTCGGCGTGGTGCCGGTAGTGCTCGGGCGCGGCGGCGGGGTCGCCGGTGCCGGCCTCGGTCGGCGTACCCAGCACCGGCACGCCGAGGTCGTGGCCCGCCAGCAGGGCGCCGTGCGCGTCGTCGGCGAGCACCCCGACGCCGCGCAGCCGGCGCACGTACTCGGCGGCTATCTCGGGGCGCAGCCCGCCGTTCATCAGCGCCGGGATCGCGCCGAGGCGGGCCAGCGCGAGGAAGCTGAGCACCATGTCGGCGGCGGCGGTGGCCCACACGGCGACCGGGTCGCGGGGCCGGATCCCCCGCTCGTGCAGCCAGGCGGCGCGGGCGGCGACCCGCTCTTCGAGCCGGCCGAGCGTGAGCTCCCGCCCGGCCGGGTGGCCGTCCACGGCGGTGTCGAAGGTGAGGCCCGGCCCGTCCGGGTCGGCACCGTGCGCCAGCACCCGGGTCAGCACGTTGCCGGCGCCGACGCGCTCGTCGGCGGCCAGCGCCGCGCGCAGTCCCCTGTTCCTCATGGTGCGTCTCCTCCCCCCAGCAGCACCGCGACGGTGCCGGTCCCGGGTGCCCCGCCCGGGGCACCGGCCCGGCGGTCCGCGCCGCCGTCGTCGTCGGGCGCCTGTTCGATCAGGACCAGCAACGCCCGGTCGGCGTCGCCGTCGTGCAGCAGCAGCGCGACCTCGGCAATGCCCTCGGCGCGCGGGTCGCCGGTCGGTGCGAGGCAGACCACCGGCCCGCCGAGGCCCCAGCGGGCGGCCACGTGCCCGGCCACGCTGTTGGGCACCGACTGGAAGAAGAACAGTGGTCCGGGTCGGCCGCCGGCGGCGACCGTGGCGCGCACGTGCGCCGCGCTGGCGCGGTCCCCGGTCGCGCTGACCAGCACGACCGCGGTCCGCTCACCGCCGGGGGCCGGCCGCCGGCCGTACGCCCGGGTCAGGCAGCGCTCGGCGACGGCCGCGACGAGGGGCGGAAAGCTGGAGTGCACGTACCCGGGCACCGGCGGTGGCGCCCCGTCGCCCGGCTCGGGCCAGGCCGCCTCGGCCAGCACGGCGAGGTGCCCGGCGGGGTCGGCGGCGGTTGCGCTCATGGCGCACCGACCAGCAGCGCGGTGTTGGCGCCGCCGAAGGCGGCGTTGAGGCTCAGCGCGTACCGGCTGGTGACGGGCCGGGGCGCGGCGCGCACGACGTCGAGCGGGCAGGCCGGGTCGGGGCCGAGCCAGCCGGCGTTGACGGGCAGCTTCCCGTGCCGCAGGGCGAGCACGGTCACCACCAGTTCCAGCAGGCCGGAGGCCTCCAGGGCGTGCCCGTGCAGCGCCTTGGTGGAGCTGACGGGCACGTGCGTCGCGGCCGCGCCGAGCGCGGTGCGCAGCGCGCTCGCCTCGGCGGCGTCGCTGTGGACGGCGCCGGTGGCGTTGGCGTTGACGTACCCGATCGACTCCGCCGGGAGCCCGCCACGGCGCAGCGCCGCCGTGACCGCGCGGGCCAGGCCGCGCCCGCCCGGCTCCGGCTGGCAGGGGTGGAACGCGTCCCCGGCCCGGCCCCAGCCGAGCAGGTCGGCGACCGCCTCCCGGGCGCCGGCCCGCGCCTCCAGCACGACCGCGGCGACGCCGTCGCCGAGCAGCAGGCCGGTGCGGCCCGCGCTGAACGGGCGCACCGCGCCGTCGGTGGCGAGGGCACGGCCGGCGTCGAAGAGCGCGTACTGGTCCGGCTCGACCAGGTAGCCGGCGGCCACCACCGCCCGGTCGACGTCGCCCCGGCGGATCAGGGCGGCGGCGTCGACGACCGCGCTGCCGGCCGAGACGCAGGCCGTGGTGTACGCCCGGGTGGGGCCGGTGAGCCCCGTCCGGGCGGCCAGCGCGGTGGTGAGCGCCGGCACGTCCGTGCCGCCGTGCACGGCCAGCAGCAGGGCGGTGCCGGCCCGGCGGCCGGCGTCGAGGCCGGCGTGCCGGCAGGCGGCGTCGACGGCTTCGGCGAGTTCGTCGGCGAGGTCGCCGGCGTCGGGCAGGGTGGCGGCGGCGTCGACCCGGCGGGGTGCGGTGTCGAAGCGGTCCACCGGCCGGAACGCCGGTTCGCCGGCGAGCACACCGGCGAGCTGCGCGTCGGTTCCCCTGCCGAACGCGCTGCTCGCGTGGACGCCGGTGAGCCGGACGGCCGCCGGCTCAGCCATCGGCGGCGGCGGTCAGGGCGGTCCGGAAGACCGCCAGGGCGTCGTCGACGGTGCGGATCGCGGCGAGCTGGTCGTCGGTGAGGTCGAGCCGCCGGTCGTGGCGCTGCTCGACGAGGTGCACGAGCCAGGCCAGTTCCATGGAGCCGATCCGGTCACCGACCTCCGCGGGTGGCTTGCCGGCCAGGTCGGCGAGCATGGCCACCAGCTCGGCGCGCCCCAGGTCGGGCTGACCGGCCATCAGGAGTTGTCGCTCGTCGCCCCGGCGACCCGGTCGGCGATCATCGTGGTGAACTCGCCGACCGTCATCAGGGCCAGCTTCTCGGACTCGTCGTCGGCGAACTTCAGGCCGTAGCGGTCCTCGACGCGTACGGCGAGGTCGGCCAGGGCCAGCGACTCCAGGTCCACTCCGGACGGGCCGAGCGTGGTGTCGTCGTCGATGCCCTCGACGTCGTAGTTCATGTCCTCGAGCTGCTCGACGACGAAGGCGCGGATCTCGGGTCGCATGGTTAACCTCTTTCCGTGAGCCAGTTACCGGTGCCCGGTCGGGACACCGCGTACGTGTGGATCGGTCGGGGTGTGGGCGGTCGGCCGACCCCGGCCGGGCGGCTGTTGCGGCGGGCGGGTGCCGCGCTGCTCGGCCGCGCGGAGGCGGAGATCGTGGTGGAGCACGGCCGCGACGGGCGTCCGCTGGTCGCGGTGTCCGGCGCGGGGGTCCGGGTGGAGCTTCCGGTCAGCGTCAGCCGGGCCGACGGCGTGGTCGCGGTCGCCGCCCGGGCAGCCGGCCCGGTGGGGGTCGACGTGGAGTGGTGCCGCCCGTTGCCCGCGCTGGCGCTGGCCGGGCGATGGTTCGCGCCGGCCGAGGCGGCGTGGCTGGCCGGGCGTGGCGCCGACGGGCGGGCTCATGACTTCCTGCGGCTGTGGACGGCGAAGGAGGCCGTGGGCAAGGCGCTCGGGACGGGGCTGCGCGACGGCGGTCTGCGGCGGCTCATGCCGGCGCCCGACGCCCTCGACGGGGTGCTGCGACCGGTGCCCGACGCCCTCGACGGGGTGCTGCGGCCGCCGGGCGCCGCGCGGTTGCGCGTCGGGCATCCCCGCCTGGGCGGGGGCCTGGTCCTGGCGGTCGCGGTAGCCGCCGACGAGGCGGTGCCGGTCCGGGTGGTGTCGGTCGAATCGGACGGGGCGGTCGCGGCGGCGCGGTGCAGCGCTCACGAGGCGGCCGCCCGCAGCGCGTCGGTCGAGCGGACCAGCTTGCCGGTGGTGGTGCGCGGCAACTGATCCACCAGTCGCAGGGTGCGGGGTCGCTTGTAGCCGGCCAGCCGCTCGGCGAGCAGCTTGTCGAGCACCTCCTCCGACAGCGGCCCGTCCGGCTGCACGTAGGCGGTGATGCCGCCGTCGAAGACGACCACGGCGGCGGCGACGCCGGGCAGGGCGGCGACGGTCGCCTCCACCTCCGTCAGGTCGACCTTCAGGCCGCCGACGGAGACCTGCGAGTCGAGCCGCCCGCGGACGGTGACCAGGCCGGTGTCCCGGTCCACGGTGCCGGCGTCGCGGGTGCGCAGCCAGCCGTCGGCCCAGCGGGTGGGGTCGCTCAGCCCGACGTACGGCGACGCGGGGCAGCTCACCCACAGCTCACCGTCGACGTCGCGGACCTCGATCCCGGGCGCCGGGGCGATCGACGGACGGTGCCGGCCGTGCAGGTCGGTGCCGATGACGCCGACCTCGGTCATCCCGTACATGTTGCCCAGCGGCACGCCGTAGCGGTCGGTGAAGGCGCGGGCGACGGCGGCCGGCACCAGCTCCCCGCCGGTGGTCATGCGCCGAAACTGCGGCAGCGGCCCGGTGGGGCGGGTGGAGGCGAGCAGTCCGATGTGGAACGGCACGCCGAGCACGGTGGCCGGCGAGTCGTCGGCGGCGATCGCGGCCAGCACGGCGTCGCCGGCGAGCCGCTGCGGCGGCACCAGCTCGACGCCGGCGTGCAGGCCGTGGAGCAGGCCGCCGACCAGGCCGAGCACGTGCACCATCGAGGGCAACAGGATGATCCGCTCGCCGGGCAGCGCCACGCCGTCGATGCGGCTGTAGCGGAGCACCTCGGCGACCAGGTCGTCGGCGGTACGCCCGATCACCTTGGACGGCCCGGTGGAGCCGGAGCTGAGCTGGATCACCGCGTGCCCGCTGACCGCCGGGCGGTCGGCGTACGCGGTGACGCCCTCGGTGACGTCGACGAAGACCCGCAGTCCACTGTCGCCGGTGCGGACGGGGGCCACCACCACCTGCGGGGTGAGCCGCCGCAGGGCCCGGTCGACCTCGTGGTCGGTGAGCCGGTGGTCGAGCAGGATCGCCTGCGCGCCGCTGCGCCAGGTGGCCAGCAGGTTCACCACGTAGGCCAGGGAGGGCGGCATCCGCAGCGCCGCCGCTCCGCCGGGACGCAGTCCGGCGGCGGCGAGGCGAACCTGCGCGTCGGCCACCAACCGGCGCAGGGCGCCCCGGTCGACCGGTTCGGGAAGCCGGAGACAAATGTCGGTGGAACGGCCTCGGAGCAGAATTTCATCGACCCAGATCGGGTCTGTCGGCGCAGGATTTCCCGTCGTCACTACCGTTCACCGCCCAGCCTCGAACAGGGCGGAATCGCCCATAAGGTGTGCCTGTCGGGGTGCTGCGGGGAACCTTACGACGCCGTCCGGATGCATAGCTAGATGCAAATGGCTAGATCAGAAAGGGCGGCTGGCCGGATTGCCCACGACCGCTTCGGCGGGCAGGATCGGGCGCGTACGCCGACTGAGGGTATCCGCCGGATGACCCATCGTGCGTACGGCGCGGCACGTCCACCGGACGGCCGATGGTGCTCTTCGGGCACGCCGATACGGCCGCGCGGGGCGAGCCGGAGGGCGGGCCGGGCAGGCCGGGCGGGACAGGCCGGGCGACGGGGGCGGGCCAAGGTCCTCGCCGACGGTCGACGACGAGGTGGGGACGTCGGATGCAGGTGGACGGCGCGACGGCCGGGAAGGCGGTGCGGGGCGGGGCTCAGGCCGGGTACGCGGCGGGAGTCTGGGCGAGGACGAGGAAGCGCAGCGACCGGGCGTCGGTGAAGCACTCCCGCATCGGCCGCACCAGGTCGCGGTGCTCCGGGCTGCGTTCCCACGCCTCGAAGTCCGCCAGGCTCGCCCACTCGCTGGTGATCAGCCACTGCTCCGGGTCGGCCGACGACCGGCAGACCTGGTCGACGAGGTGCCCGGGCACGCCGCCGGCCACGAGGTGCCGAACCGCCTCGTACGCGGCCAGGAACGCCTCCGTACGCTCGGACGGCACCCGCACGAGGAACACCACACGCGCCCGGCGCGCGCCCGCGTCGGCTCCCCGCTGCGCCCCGACCCGGGACCCGTCGGGCGTGGTGCCGGTGACCTGCTCGCTCACGGCGTCGCTCCCCTCTGTGGCGCTGCCCCGCGCAGGACCAGCGCGCTGTTGAAACCGTCGAAGCCGCGGGCGCAGACCAGCGCCAGCCGGCTGCGCGGGCGCCGGTGCTCCCGCAGGAAGTCCAACTCGCAGCCCTCGGCCACCTCGTCCGGCCCGGCGGACGCCGGCAGCGTGTCGTGGCCGAACGCGAGCAGCGCGGTGGCGACGTCCAACGCCGAGCCGCCCTGGTGCGCGCGGCCGGTCAGCGGCTTCTGCGTGCTCACCGGGGGCGGGCGGTCACCGAAGACGGCGCGCAGCGCCGTGGCCTCGCTGCGGTCGTAGCGGGGCACGCCGAGCGCGTCGGGCAGCACCACGTCGACCGTCTCCGGCGCGACGCCGGCCCGGTCGAGGGCCAACCGCATGGCGCGGGCGTACTGCCCGGGGTCGCCGGCGGTGTCCGGGCCGGTGTGCACGGCGTCGTGGGTGGCGCCCCAGCCGGTCACCTCGCCGTAGACGCGCGCGCCCCGCGACAGCGCGTGGCCCAGCTCCTCGACGACGAACACCGCCCCGCCCTCGGCCGGCAGGTAGCCGCTGGCGGCCGCGTCGAACGGCCGGTAGGCCCGCTCCGGGTCGGCGGAGTCGCTGAGCAGGCCGGAGCGCAGCTGGCAGGCCAGGGCGTACGGGCTCAGCGGGCACTCGGTCGCCCCGGCGATCACCACCGGCGTGCCCCGGCGTACCGCCCGCGCGGCGTGCGCCAGGCTGTCCAGCCCGCCGGCCGCCTCGGCGACCAGCACCCCGCACGGCCCCTTGAACTGGTGGTGGATGGAGAGCTGCCCGACGCTGGCCGCGTAGAACCACGCGATCGACTGGTACGCCCCGACCGTGCGCGACGGCCCGCCCCAGAGCCGTTGCAGCTCCCGCTGCCCGAACAGGTTCCCACCGGAGGAGCTGGCCAGCGCCACGGCGTAGCCGTACGGGTCGGGGGCGCGCTCGGGCAGGCCGGCGTCGGCCAGCGCCAGCCGGGTCGCGGCGAAGCCGAGGTGCGTCCACCGGTCGGTCTGCACCAGCCGGCGGGTGTCGGCGTACGCGGCGGCGTCGAAGCCGGGCACCTCCCCACCGTGGCGGGTGGGGTAGCCGGCCGGGTCGAACAGCGTGATCGGCCCGGTGCGGCGGGTGCCGGCGAGCACCGTACGCCAGTGCGCGTCCACGCCGATCCCGCTGGGCGCGACGACGCCGATGCCGGTCACCACGGCCCGCGCGGTCACGCCGGCACCCCGGCGGGCAGCCGGCGGAACACCATCGCCGACTGGAAACCGCCGAACCCGCTGCCCACCGAGAGCGCCACGTCGACCGGCAGCTCCCGCGCCTCGTTCGGGACGTAGTCCAGGTCGCACTCCGGGTCGCGGGTGCTCCAGTTGGCCGTCGGCGGCACCACGCCGAACTCGACGGCCAACGCGCACGCCGCCATCTCGATCGAGCCGATCGCGCCCAGCGAGTGCCCGACCATGGACTTGATCGAGCTGATCGGCACCCCGTACGCGGCCTGGCCCAGCGCCCGCTTGAACGCGGCGGTCTCGTGCCGGTCGTTCTGCCGCGTGCCCGAGCCGTGGGCGCTGATGTAGGAGACCTGTTCGGGGGCGATGCGCCCCTGCTTCAGCGCGGCCGAGATGGCCAGCCCCATCTCCAGCCCGTCGGGCCGCAGCCCCGTCATGTGGTAGCCGTTGCTGCGGCTGGCGTAGCCGGCGACCTCGCAGTAGACGTGCGCCCCGCGGCGCCGGGCGTGCCCGGCCTCCTCCAGCACCAGCACCGCCGCCCCCTCGGCGAGGACGAAGCCGTGCCGGTCCGCGTCGAACGGGCGGGAGGCGTGCGCCGGGTCGTCGTTGTCCGGGCTGGTCGCCTTGATCGCGTCGAAGGAGGCGACGGTGACCGGGGAGATCGGCGAGTCGGCGGCCCCGGCCAGCACGATGTCGGCCTCGCCGTCGGCGATGAGCTGGTGGGCGTACCCGATGGCGTCGATGCCGGAGGTGCAGCCGGTGGAGACCACCTGCGCGGGGCCGTGCAGCCCGTGCCGGCACGCCACGTCGGCGGCCAGGCTGCTGGGCACGAGCGCCTGGTAGAGGTACGGGCCGCCGCGTCCGGCGTCGACCAGCCACCGGCGGCCGGCGTCGCTGACCGTGACGTACTCCTGTTCCAGGGCCGTGGTGCCGCCGACGGCGGTGCCGAGCACCACGCCGGTACGGTCCCGCTGCGCGTCGGTGAGCTCCAGGCCGGAGTCCGTGAGGGCCTCGGCGGCGCAGGCGAGGGCGAACTGCACGTAGCGGTCGGCGCGCCGCAGCTCGGTCGGGGTGAGGCCGGCGGCGACGGGGTCGAAGTCGCACTCGGCGGCGATCTGCGACCGGAACGGCGACGGGTCGAAGAAGGTGATCCGCCGGGTGGCGGTACGCCCCTCGGTGATGGTCTTCCAGAACCGGTCCCGGCTGGCGCCGCCGGGGGCGACCACCCCGACGCCGGTCACCACCGTGCGGCGCCCGCTCACGACATCACCTCAGTTCGCGACTGCGGGGCTCGCAACCCCGGCTCACTCCTCGCACTCACGACATCACCTCAGTTCGCGACTGCGGGGCTCGCAACCCCGGCTCACTCCTCGCACTCACGACGCCACCTCAGTTCGCGACTGCGGGGCTCGCAACCCCGGCTCACTCCTCGCACTCACGATCCGCCCCGCTGTTCGACCAGTTCGGTGTCGACGTGCCCGAGCTCGGGCCGGGGCGCCAGCGGTCCGAGGTGGAAGACCACCTCGGCCGGCTCCTCACCGGTGTTGCGCAGCCGGTGCCGGACGTTGCGCGGCACGAACAGCGCCTCTCCGGCGCCCAGCGGCACCGGCTCGTCGTCCAGGTCGACGGTGATCGCGCCCCGGACCACGTAGAGGAACTCCTCGCTGTACGGGTGGTAGTGCTCGGCGATCCGCTCGCCCGGGCGCAGCGTCGCCACCCCCATGAAGCCCGAGGTGCTGCCGACGGTCTTCGGGCCGAGCAGCACCCGCAGTTCGCCGCCGCGGCGGCTGTCCGGCGCGACCTCGGCGGCGGCGACCAGCCGCAGGGCGTGCTCACTCATCGCCGGCTCCCGTCGCCCGCTCGACGCCGGCCAGCCGTTCGATCTTCTCCTTGATGACGGCGAGCTGCACCGCGCTGTTGGCGTTGATCCGGTCGGTCATGCCCGCGTCGTCCACCGGCGCGGTGGGCTTCATGGCGAAGTCCTGCACCCAGGTCATCCGGGTCCCGCCGGGCTCCTCGGCGTAGCGCCAGTGGATGCGCATGTACTCGAACGGCCCGGTCTCCACCCGCCGGGCGTCGACCTGCCGGGTGGTGGGATCGGCGGTGCGTTCGCTGACCCAGCTCCACACCGTGCCGTTCTCGTCGGGGTGCATGGTGAGCCGGAACCGCACGGTGTCGCCGTCGCGGTGCAGGATCTCCGCGCGGGCGTACTCGGTGAACAGCTCCGGCCAGTTGGCGACGTCGTTGGTGACGTCCCACACCAGTGGCAGCGGCGCGGCGATGAGGATGCTGTTCTCGGTGTGTCCGGGCGTCCCGGCGCCGCGGGCGACCAGCTCGGCCACGCCCGCGATGCTGAGCTGTCCGGCCTGCTCGGGGATCTGCACCTGCCACCGGTCGGCGACCACGGCGGAGAGTTCCAGCAGCGCCAGCGAGTCCATGCCGAGTTCCTCCAGGGACGCGGCCGGGGCGCGGGCGGCGGCGTCGGCGTCCAGCCCGCAGTTCGCCACCAGGATGTCGGTGATCTCGGCGGTCAGCGGACGGCCATGGGTGACGGTCATCGGTGCCTCCTGTGGTGTGCGTCGGGCGGACCGGCGAGCAGTTGCTCGACCAGGCCGGTGGAGTAGCGGCCCTTGCGGAACCCGGCGTCGTCGAGCACCCGCCGGACGAACGGGATCGTGGTGCGGACCCCTGGGCCGGCGATGTCGAACTCGTCGAGGGCGCGTTCCAGCCGGTTGAGCGCGAGTTCCCGGTCCGGCGCCCAGACCGCCACCTTCGCCAGCAGGGAGTCGTAGTGCGGGCCGAACAGGTAGCCGGCGTGGCCGTGCGTGTCGACCCGGGTGAACGGGCCGCCGGGCGGGACGAACCGGTCCAGCCGCCCGGGCGTCGGCGCGAAGTCACGGTCCGGGTCCTCCACGTTGACCCGGCACTCGACGGCCACCCCGTGCGGCCGGATGTCCTCCTGCCGCCAGCGCAGCGGCACCCCGGCGGCGATGTGCAGCTGCTCGTGCACCAGGTCGATTCCGGTGATCATCTCGGTGACGGGATGCTCGACCTGGATCCGGCAGTTGATCTCCAGGAAGTGGAACCGCTCGTCGGGGTCGACGAGGAACTCCACGGTGCCGGCGCCGGTGAAGCCGGCGTGCAGGGCCCCGCGCAGCGCGCACTCCGTGATGGCCTCCGCGGTGCCGGCCGACAGCGCCGGGGCGGGCGCCTCCTCCACCAGCTTCTGGTGGCGGCGCTGTACCGAACAGTCGCGGGTGCCCAGGTGCACGCCGTTGCCGTGGGAGTCGCAGAGCAACTGCACCTCGACGTGCCGGGCGCCGGTCAGGTACCGCTCCACGTACACCCGGTCGTCGCCGAAGGCGGCCTGGGCGGCGGCCCGGGTCCGCGCGTACGCCCGGGGCAGCTCCGCCGCGGTGGCGACCACCGTCATGCCCCGGCCCCCGCCGCCGGCCGCCGCCTTGACGATCACCGGGTAACCCACCTCGGCGGCCACCTCCGCCGCCGCGGCGGCGGTGGGCACCGGCGCGACGCTGCCCGGCGGCAGCGGCAGCCCGGCCCGGCGCATCGACGCCCGCGCCGAGGACTTGTCGGCCAGCACCGACATCACCTCGGGTGGCGGGCCGATGAAGGTCAGGCCGTTGTCGGCGCAGATCTCGGCGAAGTCGGCGTCCTCGGAGAGGAACCCGTAGCCGGGGTGCACCGCCTGCGCGCCCACCTGCCGGGCCGCCTCCACGATCGCGGCGGCGTTGAGGTAGCTGCGCCGGCTGGGCGGCGGCCCGATCCGCACGGCCTCGTCGGCCAGGCGTACGGCGGCGGAGTCGGCGTCCGCGGTGGAGTAGACCACCGCCGTACGCACCCCCAGCTCGCGGCACGCGCGCAGCACCCGCAGGGCGATCTCCCCCCGGTTGGCGATCAGCACCTTCTCGAACATCGCGGCCCGCCCCTCACTCCGGATCCAGCGCGACCAGCGGCTGGTCGTACTCGACCGGCTGGCCGTCGGCGGCGAGGACCTCGGCGACCCGGCCGCCCCGGTCGGCGGTCACCTCGTTCATCAGCTTCATGGCCTCGACGACGCCGACGACCTGCCCGGGCCGGATCAGGTCGCCGACGGCGACGAAGGGCGCGGCACCCGGTTCCGGGGCGCGGTGGAACGTGCCGACGATGGGCGACCGCACGGCGTACCGCTCCGGCGGGGGCGCGTCGGTCGACGGGGGTACCGGGCTCGCCGTGGGGGCGGTCCCGGCCGGGGCGGCGTGCCACTCCACCTCCAGGACCGTGTCGCCGCCGCGCAGCCGGATCCGCCGCAGCGGGCCGGGCAGTTCGGCCACGAGGTGCCCGGCGTGCCGCCGCAGCCCGGTCAGCACGACGTCCACGCGGTGCCCCGCCTCCTGCGGCGCCGACCGGGCCTCGGGCACCGGCCGAGCCTCAGGCACCGGCCGAGCCTCAGGCACCGGCCGAGCCTCAGGCACCGGCTCCGGGTTGGACGCTGGTGGCACGGCGGCCCGGATCCCGCCGGCGCTCACCGGGCACCTGCCCGGGCACCGAGACGGGCGGCGCCGAAGCTCCGGAAGCGCTGCCGCCGGCGGCGGACCAGCGTGGCGGGCGGCACGTCGAGCAGCGGCAGCAGGTGCGCCAGCACCGCCTCGCGCAGCGCCCGGGCGGCGCCGGCCGGGTCGTGGTGGGCGGCCGGGGCGGGCTCCGGGACGAGGTCGTCGACGATCCCGAGCCGGCACAGGTCGGGCGCGGTCAGCCGCAGGGCACGGGCCGCCTGCGGCGCGGCGCCCCGGTCCGGCCAGAGGATGGCCGCGCAGCCCTCCGGGCTGATCACCGAATAGACGGCGTGCTGGAGCATCAGCACCCGGTCGGCCACCGCGAGAGCCAGTGCCCCACCGCTGCCGCCCTCGCCGGTGATCACGGCGACGACGGGGGTGGGCAGCACGGTCAGGGCGAGGATGTTCTCCGCGATGGCCGCCGCCTGGCCCTGTTCCTCGGCCCGCACGCCGGGATCCGCCCCGGGGGTGTCGACCAGCGTGACCACCGGCAGGCCGAGACGGGCCGCGAGCCGCACCAACCGCAGCGCCTTGCGGTGCCCCGCCGGGCTGGCCATGCCGAAGTTGCGCCCCACCAGCTCGGCGGTGGTATGTCCCTTCTGGTGCCCGACCACCATGACGGCCCGGCCGTCGAGCCGGGCCAGGCCGCCCACCACGGCCGGACAGTCCCCGCCGAGGCGGTCGCCGTGCAGCTCGACGAAGCCGTCGAACGCCGTCTCCAGGTAGTCCAGCGTGGTCGGACGGCCGGGGTGCCGGGCCAGCCGTACCGTCTCCCAGGCGTCGCCGCCCGGGCCCGGCGCCGTCGCGGCGACGGCCCGGCCGGCCGGGCGCGCCACCAGCGGCGACGGCTCCTGACGGGGTACGCCGGCACGGGACGCGGGGCGGCGGCCCGCGCGGGCGGCGGCGAGCAGCGCCACCAACCGTCCCCGCAGGGCGTGCCGGGGCACCACCATGTCGACCTGGCCGTGCCGCAGCAGGAAGTCGGCGGTCTGGAAGCCCTCCGGCAGGTCCCGGCCGGTGACCTGCCGGATCACCCGGGGGCCGGCGAAGCCCATCCGCGCGCCGCTCTCGGCGAGCACTACGTCGGTGTTGGTGGCGAACGAGGCGGCCACGCCCCCGTACGTCGGGTCGGTGAGCACGCTGACGGTGAGCAGGCCGGCCTCGCGCAGCGCGGCGATCGCCTGGCTGACCGTGGCCATCTGCATCAGCGACAGGGTGCCCTCCTGCATCCGCGCCCCACCGGAGGCGGTGACGAGGACCAGCGGAATCCCGTCGCCCAGGGCCCGCTCGGCCGCCAGGGTGACCAGCTCCCCGACGACGCAGCCCAGGCTGCCGCCGAGGAACCGGAAGTCCATCACGGCGAGCACGCACGGGTGCCGCCCGAGCGTGGCGGTGCCGCAGACGACCGCCTCGTGAAGCCCGGTGCCGACCCTGGCCGCGGTGAGCCGGTGCGGGTACGGCAGCACGTCGACGAAGCCGAGCGGGTCGTCCCCGGCCGGCCGGTCCGGCAGGGCGGTGAACGACCCCGGGTCGACGAGCTGGAGCAGCCGCTCGGGTGCGTCCACCCGGGCGTGCGCCCCGCACTCGGGGCAGACGTCGAGGTTGCGCCGCAGGCGCTTGCGGTACAGCAGGGTGGCGCAGCCGCCGCACCGGGACCAGGGCTGCCCCTGCCGGGGCGCGGTGGCGGTCACGACGACCGACCGACGGGCGCGGCGTCGAAGCGGTAGAAGCAGCGGGCCATGGCGTCGCGCGGCTCCCGCCACGTCGGCAGGTACGGCGACACGTACGGCCGCAGCCGGGCGCTCACCCGGGCGAACTCGGGGTGTCCCCGCGCCGCCTCGACCGCCGTCCCGCCCGACGTCTCCGTCTCCAGCAGGTGCACGTACAGGTCACCCAGCCGGTAGAGCGACCGGTGCCGTACGCCGACCAGGCGCGGCAGCTCGGTCGCGTCGGACTCGGCGAAGATCTCGGCGACGCGCGCCTCGGCGCTCGGCACCACCTTCGCGACGATCAGCGAACGCTCCATGGGCGGGCCTCCCTCCACGGCATCCGGCGCCGGTGACGAGGGCACCGGCCGAGCCGGACGACTGGCGACACGATGCGGCCACCGGCGTCACGGCGGCGTCACCGGCGACCGTCCGACGGCGACGCAGCCGTCGTGACGCTGCGTTGACGCTTGGTGTGCATCCGCTGTGCGATGCCGATCGCCTCAGTGGACTATCCGCAGTTCGAAAGGGTTTTCGTGGACACCGGCAGGCAAGCGCGATCCCGCACAAGACATTGACCCAGAGTGACCACGATTGATAATCTTCGTCACGGTCAGCCCGGCGGCCGCGGCGTGCGACGCCGTGCCGCGGCGGAGCGCCGACAGTGGGGTCATGGGCAGCCGCGCCGGGGACAGCAGACGAGTCGGGACGAGCGTTCCGCAGGGGGTGCCGCCGTGGCCGCTGATCCGTCGCCGCCGACCACCGGGTGCCGTGACGACGGCGAGATCTCCCTGCACCTGCTCGGCGGGTTCCGGCTGCTGCACGGCGACGCGCCGGTGGTCGTGCCGCGGGGCCTGCAACGGGTCCTCGCGTTGATCGGCCTGCGCCCCGGCGCCACCCGCAGCCACCTGGCCGGCCTGCTGTGGCCCGAGGCGCCCGAGGATCGGGCGCTGTCGTCCCTGCGTACCGCGCTGTGGCGGCTGCGACAGGACCCGTGCTGCCCGATCATCACCTCCGGCGACACCGTCTCCCTCGGCCCGGTCGTCCGGGTCGACGTCGACGCGCTCGTCGGCACGGCGGCGAGGGTACGCGACGGCGACGACCCCTGCGCCGTCGCCGCGCTCGCCGCCGGCCGGCACGACCTGCTGCCCGGCTGGTACGACGACTGGGTGCTGGCCGACCGGGAGCGGCTGCGCCAGCTGCGCCTGCACATGCTGGAGGAACTGGCCGGTCAGCACCTGTCGGCGGGTCGCCACGGCGCGGCGCTGGAAGCCGCGCTGGAGGCGATGGCCGCCGAGCCGTTACGCGAGACGCCCCACCGGCTGGTGGTGCGCATCCACCTCGCCGAGGGCAACGCCTTCGAGGCCGTGCACGCCTTCTACGTCTACCGCGACCTGCTGCTGCGGGAACTGCGCCTGGAGCCGTCGGCGGCGATGACCGCCCTGCTCGACGACACCCTCGCGCCCATCCGGCAGGCCACCCGCGGCACCCCGGCCGGGCCGGGCCACACACCGACCACCCGGGTCGCGCCCCGGGCGCGCTGAGGCGGCGTCACCGGCGCGGCGACGGGTGTGACGGACAGGTGACAGTCGCCGGGGCACGGTGGGCCGCACAACAGTCCGTGGGCTCCGTCATGGTCGCGGAGCACCACCGGCGAGAGGGGTCCCATGAGCCGTCTTCTGATCGTCAGCAGGATCATCCCGGGCGCGGAGGGTCGGGTGGCGCAGATCTTCGCCGAGTCCGACGCGACCGAGCTACCCGCCCTCACCGGAGTCCGTCATCGATCCCTGTACTGCCTGCACGACCTGTACGTACACCTCATGGAGACCGCCGAGGTGGACCCGGACGCGTTGGCCGACGCCCGCAACCACCCGCTCTACCGCCAGGTCAACGAGCGGCTCTCCGCGCACACCACGCCGTACCTGCCGACCTGGCGCTCGCCGCGCGACGCGATCGCGGGGTGCTTCTACCGGTGGGACGCCGCCGACGCGGCGTCGTCGTCGCAGCCGGCCGGCTGAACGAGGGGCTGTCGCCATGTCGTCCAGACCACCCCACGTCCTGATCATCGGGGCCGGCACCGGCGGGCTCTGCCTGGCGCACGGCCTGCGCCGGGCAGGTGTCAGCGTCGCCGTCTACGAGCGGTACCGCACCCGCGGCGAGGGGCTGCTCGGCTACCGGGTCGGCATCGGACCGACCGGGAGCCGCGCCCTGCGCGAGTGCCTGCCCCCCGCCCTGTTCGACGTCTACCTCGCCACCTGCGCCCGCTCCCCCCGCTACTTCAACGTCATCACCCAGGGGATGCGGCGCACGGCCTCGTTCACGCTCCGGCCGGACACCGACCCGGTGAACACCGAACGGTCCGTGGCCCGGATGACCCTGCGCCAGGTCCTGCTCACCGGCATGGAGGACGTGGTCCACTTCGACAGGACCTTCACCCGGTACGACCAGCACGACGACGGCTCCGTGACCGCGCACTTCGCCGACGGCAGCACCGCCACCGGCGACCTGCTCGTCGCCGCCGACGGCACGCACTCGGCGGTGCGCCGCCAGTACCTGCCGCACGCGGTCACCCGCGACGCCGGCACCATCAACATCGCCACCCGCATCCCCCTGACCCCGCACACCCGGGGGCTGCTGCCCGAGCGGATCGAACAGGGCATCTCGCTGATCTTCGGTACCGGCGGGATGATGGGCGTGCTGCACGTGATGGACTTCAAGTGGGACCGCGACGGGGCGCTCAAGCCCGGCGTCGACCCCGCGGACGCCGAACTGCTGCGCGGGTGGCCGGGGCTGCGCCACGACAACACCCGCGACAACATCAACCTCGTCGTCTGGAGCACGGCCCGCCGGTTCCCGGCGGACGTCATGCAGCGCCGTGGCGAGGACCTGGTCCTGCTCGCCCTGCGGCTCACCCGCAACTGGCACCCCCGCCTGCGCGAGCTGCTCGCCCGCAGCGACCCGGGCAGCGCCCTGCCGATCAAGGTGGTGACCAGCGAACCGGTGCCGCCCTGGAAGAGCAGCACCGTCACGCTGCTCGGCGACGCCATCCACACGATGACGCCGGGACGCGGGGTGGGCGCCAACACGGCCCTGCGCGACGCCGCCCTGCTCTGCCGGCAACTGCGGCAGGCCGCGGCCGGCGACAAGACGCTGCTGCAGGCGGTGGCCGACTACGAGGCCGCGATGGTGCCGTACGGCTTCGCCCGGGTCGCCGACTCGCTCAACCGCAGCGGCACCAGCGGGGACGACCGGATGTACAAGCCGGTCGTCGGCCGGCTCGCGCTGCTCGGCGCGCGGGGCTACTTCGGCGTCACCAGCCGGGTGCCACGGCTGGCGCGCCGCTTCGTCGACGACTTCTACAGCTACCGGGGCGAGGAGGACTGACCGTGCGACCGGAACCCCGGCGCCGCCACGGGCGCCGGGGTCTTCCGCGTACCGGCCCGTCGGGTGCGCCGGCACCGGCCGCGACGTGCGGACGGCGACCCTGCGTCGCCCACCGGACACCACCGGTGCGGACCGTCCCACCGCCACGGTGAACGTCCGGTCCTGCCGGCCGGCGACATCCGGCGTGTGCGAAGCTGCGGCGAGTTTTTCTCGCGGGTTTCCAAACGTGAACGATAGGGAGGTTTGCCGTGGCGTGGTCTTTCGGGCACTGGCTGATACTGATCGTGGCCCTCGTGGTGGGTGTGGCGGGCGGCTGGTTCTGGCGCGGTCGGCAGGACGCGGCGGCCGCCACGCACGACTCCCCCATGGTGGACGGTGACCCGGTCGCCGGGATGACCGCCGTGGTGGTCGATCCGCCTCCCGTCGCCACCCTGGACGAAGAACGGCCAGCCGCGACCGTGGACCACGCGCCGGACGCGGTCGCCGACCGGGTCCCCGCCGCACCCGGGGCGGAGGCCCCCGCGGACGCCGACCCCGCCACCGCCGCGCCGGCCACGGTCGTCACGGCCGACGCGTCCCGGACCGACGAGGTCGACCCGGCCGACATGGCGCTGACCGACGACCCGGTGCCGGCGCCCGAGACCGACCCCGCACCGCAGCACACCGCCACCGACGCCCGGCCGGACCACGAGCTCGTCCTGCCGGTGGCGGCCGAGGTCACCGGCCCCGTCGACCGCCGACCCGCGCAGGAGCCCACCGCGGCCACCGAGCCGCAGGACGTTCCCACCGCCACGGCGCAGCCCGTCCCGGCCGCCGTCACCCCGTCGCCGGCGAGCGCGCCCCTGACCCCGACCGAGCCGGAGTCCCTCCCCACCGCCGCGTCTCCCGTCGAGCCGGAGCCGGCCGACATCCCGGCCGAGCCGGAGCCGACCCGCGCCACGCCCATCGAGCCGGAGCCGACCCGCGCCATCCTGGAGGAGCCGACCCGCACCACGCCCGTCGAGCCGGCCCCGGCGGCCGCCACCGCGGACGAACCTGTCACGGCTGTCGGGGCACCCGCCGAGCCGGAGCAGACGCCGGCCGAGGTACCGGCCGAGCCGGTGGTCGTGCCGTCGCCCCGCGGCGAGGTGACCACCCCGGACGCGAGCGATTCCGACGCCGCCGACGACTTCCGGCGGATCCAGGGCGTGGGCCCGAAGATGGCCGCGGCGTTGCAGGCCGCCGGCATCCGGACGTACCGGCAGCTGGCGGAGCTTGACGAGGCCGCCCTGCGGGAGACGATCCGGGCAGCCGGGCTGCGGGGCGCGCCGAGCCTGGCCACCTGGCCGCAGCAGGCGAAGGTGCTCGCCGGCGCTCCGCAGGAGGCGGCCACCGCCCTGCCGGCCCCCGTGGGTGGCACCGACGCGTGACCGGCGCCGCCCCGGTCGCCCGCCCTTGCCTTCGGCTTCGGGGACGGCACCACCGCACGACCGACCGTCGCCGACAGCGCGGCGCCCGTACGAGGGGCGCCGCGCTGTCGGCCCTGCACGGTCCGGCGGTGCGACGCGGTCTTCTCTCCGGCGGCCCGTCCGTTGCGTCCGCCGGACCGTCGGCAGCTCGGCGACGACGCCGTTAGCCGTTCACCGCGATTGGGTACAACGAGCAGCACCTCGATCCACCACACACCCTTGCGGAGGCAGCGATGCGCGGCACGTCGATATTCGGAGTACTGCTCGTCATATGGCTGATCATCGGCGCGGTCGCCGCCGGGCAACGCGGCTACTACAACAACGACGACACGAACTGTGCCGAGGCCGGCACGATCCTGGTGACCATCGTGGCCGGGCCGCTCAACTACATCGGGGCCAACCCGAAGGTCGACTGCGAACTGCCCCAGCCGTCCAAGTAGGACCCCCGTCCCCCGGCCCGCGCCCCCACGGGGCGCGGGCCGAGCCGTGTCCGGGCGCCTCTCGCGGCGCGCCCCCGCTGCGCACCGTGCCGGTCGTCGGCGCCGCCGCCTCTCCCACCGCTGTCGCCGGCGGCTCGCGGTCAGGGCATGGCGATGTCGGTCCCGCCCCGTCCGATCCCCGGACGGCTCCGCGTCGTCCCGGCCGACCGGACGCGCGTCCGAGCGCACCGGTGGGCGGTGGTCGTGGCGGGCCACACCCCGCGTACGGCATCCTAGGAGGCTGGGTTTCCGGGGATCGTCGTGCCGCTGCCGCTGCGGAACCAGGAGATCATCCGCCAGGCCGTCCGGGCCGAGCAGGTGGGCTTCGAGCGCGCTCGGGGCGATCGCGGCGAAGAGGAGCTGATCGGCCTGGCCACCGGGGTCACCTGCCCCACCGTCACGTGGGGGCCGTCCGCTCCTACGCCGAGGCCGGCTACGACCACGTCGTGCTGCGGGACGCCGGCCCCGACCCGGACGGCTTCCTCGACTTCTTCGCCGGCGACCTCACCGCGCGGCTGCGCGCCCTCGGCTGAGCCGGCCGCACCGCACGACACGCACCCGGGGCGCCCGGCCCGTCCACGGGCGCACGCCGACGCGTCCGGCCCCGCCCGCGGTGACGGCGGGACGGGGCCGGATGCGTCGGCGCATCGGGCGGGCCACCCGGTCGGGGCGGCCCGCCGGGTTCAGCGGAAGCAGTTCGCGACCGGCACCCGGCTGCCCTCGCAGTTGGTGGGCTCGTTGTCGATGATGTCGGTCTCGTCGTCGACCTTGACCCGGGCCTTGTCGGCGAAGAGGCCGCCCGGCTTCACGGTGGCGACGTTGCCGGCCACCCGACTGGAGTAGAGGGAGACCTGGCCGAGCGTCGCGAAGATGCCGCCGCCCGTGGACTTCGCGCCGACGGCGTGGTTGCGCTCGACCTCGCTGCGGCGCACCAGGAGGTTCGACTTCTGGGCGTGGATCCCGCCGCCCGAGCCCCGCGCCGTGTTTCCCGAGACGACGCTGTCGTCGAGCGGGAGCAGGCCCTGGAAGGTGGAGATGCCGCCGCCGTTGCCCGTGGCGGTGTTGTCGCGTACCTCCAGGCCGCGCAGGAAGATCAACGCGTCCGAGTTGGCGATGCCGCCGCCGGTCTGGGCGGTGTTGCCCACCACCTTCGTGTCGGCGACCCGGGTACGGGCGGAGAAGCTGGCGACGCCGCCGCCCTGCGCCGCGTTGTTGTGCGCGAAGGTGCTCGAGCGCACCTCGGCCGCGCCCCGGTAGTTGGCGAGCCCGCCGCCGTACGCCACGGCGCTGTTGCTGCGGAACTGCGAGGTCTGCAGGCTCATCACGCCACCGTTGAGCAGGCCCCCGCCCTTGCCCGCGGTGCCGGCGGCGTGGTTGTCGACGAACGTGCTCCCGCTGACCACCAGGTGACCGTCGTTGAAGATCCCGCCGCCGCCCCCCTCCGCCGACAGGGAGGTGCTGCCCACGATGGTGGTGCGCTCGACCACGGCGGACGCGCCGTGCACGACGTGGATGCTGCCGCCCTCGGCGGCGGAGAGACCGTTGCGCAGCAGCACGTCGGAGAGCGTCAGCTCCCCGCCGTCGCGGACGGTGAAGAACCGGAACGCCTCGGCGTGCACGTCCCGGACGATGGTGGCGCCCTCGCCCCGGATCGCGATCGGGTGGTAGATGACCGGCAGCCCGGCCCGGTCGTGCCGCGGATCGCGCGGGGGCGCCTCGGCGTCGCCGGGGTTCTCCGCGCTGTCGGCGGCCTCCCGTGCGTCGCGGATGCCGCCGTCGTAGTCGTCGGGCTGCTGGAAGGCGTGGGTGAGCTCGTACGTGCACTTCGACGCGAGCCGCAGGTCGGCGCCGCCGTCGGCGTTGGCCCGGACCAGCGCCGAGATCAGCTTCGCGGAGTCGCACGGGACCGCCACCTCCGGGCGCTGTCCCTGCCCCCGGCGCCCGGGGTGGCCCTCCGGCTTGCCGCCGCGACGCTCCTCGCGGGCCTGGTCGCGGTCCTCGACGGCCTGGCGCTCCCCGGACTGGTCGTCGGCCCGCAGCGCCATCGACGGCGCGTCCGCGGCGGTGGGAGCGACCCGGTCGGCGGCCACGGCGGCGACACCGGCCAGCCCGGCCGCCCCCGCCACCAGGCTGCCCGCCACGAGACCGCCGGCTAGGAACCACCGCGACCGCCGCCCGGGTGGTGCCGCCCGCCGGTCTCCTTGATACGTCGTCATCAGGCTTCCCTGCCTCTCGCGCGTACGTGACACGGCCGCGTCGAACGGGACGCGGTACGGCTGACGTCGCGACAGCCGCCGAAGGTCACGTTACGGGCGCTAATCGGGCAAGTCCGGCGAACATGAATAAACGTATTATTCGCCTTGGCGAGGGCGAAAGAGGAAGGGACCCGGGACCCGACGGCCCCACGGCGACGTGGCGCAACACCGACCGGTCAGCCGCCGACGTGGATGCCGGGCCGACGGGCCGGGTCCGGCTCGGACTTGCGGATGATCTCCCGCACCACCGGCGGAGTGTCGCCGCGGCCGAGGATCAGGTACCGCAGCAGGTGCGCCAGCGGATCCCCCTCCGACCACTCGAAGTGCGCGTGCGGGCGTACGCCGGTGGCGTCGCGCAGCGCCAGCAGGATCGCCGCGATCGCGTTGGGGACGGCCGGGCTGGCGGCCCGCAGCACCCGGAAGCCGCCCACCTCGACGCCGTGCACCCGCAGCACCTGGCTGAACTCCGACGGGTCGACCACCTCGATCTCCAGGAAGAGGATGTCGCCCTCGCCCGGCACGGGATTCATCCCCCGCTGCGCCCGCTCCTTGACCGTGTACTCCTTGACCGCGCCGGCGGCCCGCTTGTGGGCGATCAGGTGCAGCCGGCCGTCGTGCGCGAGTGACTCGGCGATGAACCGGCGGGCCGGCTCGTCGAACTCGATCCGTTCCGTGCGCAGCTCGGTGGTGCGACTCACCCGCGAGACCAGCGAGACGACGACGATGCCGAAGATGAACAGCGCGGAGATGGCGATGCCGTCCGGCTTCGCGATGACGTTCTCGGCGAGCGCGTACAGCAGGACCAGGGTGAGCACGGCGAAGCCGACGGCCGCCAGGCGCTGCCGGCGGCGGGCCGCGGAGATCGTGACCGCCACGGCGGCGGAGACCATCATCGCGAGGATGCCGGTGGCGTACGCCCCGGCCTGGTCGTTGACGTCGGCCCGGAACACCAGGGTGATCGCGACGCTGACGACGGTGTAGACGATCACGACCGGCCGTACGGCCCGGGCCCACTCCGGCGCCATGCCGTAGGTGGGCAGGTAGCGGGGCACGATGTTGATCAGACCGGCCATCGCGGAGGCGCCGGCGAACCAGAGGATCAACGCGCTGCTGACGTCGTAGACGGTGCCGAACCCCTCGCCGAGACGCTCGTGGGCGAGGTACGCCAGCGCCCGGCCGTTCGCGGCCCCGCCCGGCTCGAACTCCCGGGCGGGGATGAGCACCGTGGTGACGAGGGTGGTCGAGACCAGGTACACCGACATGATCAGCGCGGCGGCGGTGAGCAACCGGCGGGTGTTGCGGATCCGCGCCGCCAGCCGCGCCTCCCGGTCGGCGCCCGCCCCGGCCACCAGCGGCATCATGCTCACCCCGGTCTCGAAGCCGGAGAGCCCCAGCACCAGCAGCGGGAACGCCAGCACGGCGGTCAGCGCCACCTCGCCCGGGCCGCCACCGGCGGTCAACGCGGCGGTCCAGTCCGACAGTGCCCGCGTGTCCGCCGCGATCCCGGCCAGCCCGTCGGCCACGATCAGCGCGTTCAGGACCAGGAAGACCGCGACCAGCGGAACGGCGACCGCGACCGCCTCGCGGAAGCCGAGCAGGAAGACCCCGCCGAGGACGAGCAGCAGCACGACCGTGACGCCGACGGCGACGCCCGTGCCGCCGAAGCCCTCGGGCACGTGCGGGTTCTCCAGCAGGTGCACGGTGGCGTCGGCCGAGGAGAGGGTGATCGTGATGATCCAGGAGGTGGCGACGAAACCGAGCAGCACCAGCACGAAGATCTTGCCCCGCCAGAACGGCAGCAGCCGCTCCAGCATCGCCACCGAGCCCTGCCCGTTCGGGCTCTCCCGGGCCACCCTGCGGTACATGGGCAGCATGCCGAACAACGTCAACGCGACGATGAGCAGGGTGGCCAGCGGGGAGAGCGCCCCGGCAGCCACCGCCGCGATCCCGGGCAGGTACGACAGGGTGGAGAAGTAGTCCACCCCGGTCAGGCACATGACCTGCCACCACGGGTGCGAGCGGGCCTGTCCCTCCGCCGCCTCGGGGCCGACCGGCTGCACCCGGTGGGCGAACAGCCAGCGCCGCAGCGGGCTCAGCGGCGCGGCGGGCCGGGCGGGGCTGGCCTGTGCCTCCGGGACGGTGACCGGGCGCCCGGCACGACCGCCGGGCCGGGTCGGGTCCCGGGCGGCGCGCAGGTCCCGTGGCGGCCCGGCGGGCGGCGGCCGGCGACCACGCGTGCGTCGCGGCCTCGGCCCGTGCTCGTCCCGCATGTCCCGTCCCCACCCTCGGCGGTCCTGACCCGACCGTAGGCGGTCGCCGGCGCGCCGCCCGCCGGAACGGTGAAGCCGGGACGGCTCAGTCGCCGTGGGGCGCGGACAACGCCCGGGCCAGGGCGTCGGGGTCGGCCACGGTGAGCGTCGCCCCGGGATGCCGGACCCAGCTGCCGGGCAGCACGGCGGGCACCGGCTCGGCGAAGCGGAGGCAGAGTCCGCTGGCGGTGCTGCTGGCGAAGGTGACGCCGGCGTCGGACAGCGAGACGCGTGTGCCGATCGCCCGCCACCACCGGTACGGCCCGGTGGGGGCGACGCCGACGACGTTGCGCCGGGCCGTGCGCAGCCGCCACGGGCCGAACCGGACCACCAGCTCGGCCCGGTCGACGTCGACCCAGGCCGTCGCCGGCCGCACACCGATCAGCGCGAGCGCAGGCCGGAAGAGCGGGTCGAAGCGGAACGCGAACCGGCTCGCCTCGCCGGTCATCGCGCACCGCCCCGGCCGGTACGGCGCGCCTCGCCCGGTCGGGCGGGACGGGACGGGGCGGTGGGACGGGGGCGGGGTCGGGCGGCGGGCCGACGGGCCGGGTCACTCATGGCGCGGGCGTACCCCGTGCGGGCCGGCCGACACCCCCCGGGCCGGCCGGCCCCGCGAACCCTGCGCCCCGCCCCGGCGTACCCCCCGGCCGGTCGTGACGCCCCTCCACCACGGGCCCGCGCCCCCGACGGACCGGTCCCCGGCCCACCGGGGACGTGTCCCCGCGCTCCGCCTGCCGGTGCGCAGCGCGGGGACCCCCCGTCACGGCTACTGCAGGAACGCCCCGAGGGGCGAGAGCAGCAGCCGGCCGAGCGCCGCGGCGGTGTCGTCCAACCGCGCGCGCTCGCACTCGTGGGCGGCCGGGTCGTGCCGGCACCGCCAGATCTTCTGCGCGTTGCGCCAGGCGACGTCGCGGGTGTACTCGACCAGTTCCCCCTGGTACCAGTCGTCGATGTCGCCGTTGAGCATGTCGATGAGCAGCTGCCACCGCTCCAGGTAGCCACGTCGCAGCCCGGGGATCTTGTCCGCGAAGATGTTGTTGATCTCCAGGTAGTCGCGGTGCTGGTCGGTGCCGTCCACCGGCTCCGACTCCAGGCTGTCGAACGTGGTCACCAGCGCGAACGGCAGGTCGAAGTTGATGTGCGCGTTGACCCCGGCGGCCGCCGACGGCAGCGGCCGGGCGTCCGGGCCCCGCATCCGCTCGAACAGGCAGGACCACGCCTTCGGCGTGCCGGGGCTGGAGTCGGTCCACAGCCGCATCGCGTCGAAGTAGCGGGCGGCGAACTCCACGTCCAGCCGGGACAGGAACACCGGATCGGCGAACCGGTCGTCGTAGAGGCCGTTCAGCACGCTCTCGGTGATCGTCAGGTACAGCCGGTTGAAGTCGGCCAGCGGGCAGCTCGCCTCCAACGGAGGCAGCCGGACCAGCATGTCCTGGAGCTTGGTGAGGTGGTCGACGACCGCCGGCACATCGGCGGGATGGTCCGCGAGCAGATCGACGACGTCCCGATGCACGGGCCCCCATACCGGTTCGGCCATCTCTCCTCCACTGCGGTTCCCGGCACCCCGTGCCGTCGGCGACGCAGCACACACTGCCAGCCGGCGGTGGTCGGCCGGATCAGTAGAACGACGTATCCCCGCCGTGCGTCAGCCGCGCCGGTTGCGTAGGAAGATCGCGCTGGCCTGCACCCGGGTGCGGACCTGGAGCTTGTCGAAGATGTGCGACACGTGCACGCCGATGGTGCGTTCGCTGATGAACAGCCGCTGGCCGATCTCCCGGTTGGTCAGCCCCTCGGCGACCGCGGCGAGCACCTCCCGCTCCCGGGCCGTCAGCGCCGCCAGCTCGTCGCCGTCCGCGCCGACGGTCGGGCCGCCCGCGGCCGGGCGCTCCTCCAGCGACACCCGCGCCCGACCGGCGAGGGTACGGATCTCCGCGGTCAGCGGCGCCGCGCCGAGCCCCTGCGCCACCTCGTACGCCTGCCGCAGCAGCTTCGCCGCCGTGGCGCTGCGCTTGCGCCGGGCCAGCAGCGCCTCGGCCTGCCGCAGCCGCGAGTACGCCGCCGGATAGGGGTGGTGCCGGCGGTCCCACTGCGCCACCGAGCGGGCCCACAGCTCCGGATCGCTGCTGTCGAGGCGGCTCACCTCGGCGGCGCAGAGCGCCAGGAAGCCGTCCACCACGTCGCGCACCGGGCGGGCGGCGTGTTCGCTCTTGCGGGCGACCCGGTCGGCCACCTCCCGCAGCCGCCGTACCGCCGTCGGGTCGACGGGCACGACGCGGCTGGCGTGCGCCTCGGCCTCGGCCCGCAGGCCGTGCCAGACCAGCGCGGCGAGGATGCCCACGTCGTCGGAGCGGCTCTCGGTCAGGCCGCGCTGCACCGTCTGCCGGGCCAGGTCGTGGCGGCCCTGCCACATGGCCAGCCCCGCCCGCAGGGTGAGCAACGGGATCACGTGCCGCGCCCCGCCGCCGGCGAGCACCGTGGCGACCGCGTCCAGGTCGCGGTCGGCCGCCTCGATGTCGCCGTAGCCCACCGACAGCCGGCAGCGCGCCAGCAGCAGCTCCACCGCGTCCGCGCCGGAGGGCCGGTGCCGCAGCGCCGCCGCGACGACCTTCTCCGCCTCCGCCCACTGGCCGACCCGGAACAGCCCGTTGGTGGCGATGGCCAGCAACCGGGTCTCGTACGTGCGGCCCAGGCCCAGTTCGGCCACCCGCTCGGCGCCCCGGCGGGCGACGACGACGCCCTCCTCCAGGACATTCAGCGGGCCGGTCAGCAGCTCGGCCAGGTGCAGGTACGCGCACGCCACGTCCTCCGGGCGGCCGGCACGCTCGGCGATCTCCACCGCGCGCCGCATCACCGCCAGCCCGGCGTCCGGGTCCTCCAGGTAGGCCTCGGAGAAGCCGAGCGCGGCGCTGGCCAGCACCACCTCCGACGTGGAGCCCGGCACCTCGGCGGAGAGTTCCAGCGCCTCCCGGGCCCGCCGGCCGGCGTCGGCGTAGCGACCGAGGTGCAGCAGCAGCTCCGCCAGGTGCGCCGCGGCGGTGGCCCGCTCCCGGGGCGTGCAGTCGGCGGCCTCCAGGGCCCGCTGGTACTCCGCCTCCGCCGGGGCCGACCGGCCGGCGGCGGCCAGGTAGCGGGCCCGACGGATGTGCAGCGCGCAGGCCGACGGGTCGGCGGCGGCGGCGGCCAGCTCCTCCAGCAGGGCCAACGCCCGGGCGTGCTCGCCGCAGTGGTGGGCCGCCTCGGCGGCGTGCCGGAGCAGGGTGACCCGGTCCACGTCCGGCGCCGTCACGCCCGGCGCGGCGGCCAGCTGCAACGCGGCCGACCAGTGCCGGTGCGCCTCGGCCCAGCCGTGCAGCCGCTCGGCCTCGCGGGCCGCCGCCATCGCCGCCGGCAGCGCCCGCGCCGGCTCGCCGGCCAGCCGCCAGTGATGGGCCAGGCGCGCCTGGTGCAGCTCGGCCGGGGCCGCGGTGAGCGCCTCGGCGTAGCGGCGGTGCAGCGCGGCCCGCTCGGCCGGCAACAGCTCGTGCTCCAGCACCTCGGCGACCAGCCGGTGCCGCAGCCGGTAGCCGTCGTCGGCGCTCACCAGCAGCCGGTGCGCGACCGCCGCCCGGGCGGCCTCGATCAGCTCGTCCTCGGGCAGCCGCACCACCCGGGCCAGCAGCCAGTGCTCCACCGGCTCGACGCCAGCGGCCACCGCGTGCACCACGGCGTGCGCGTGCTGCGGCAGCGCGTCCACCCGGGCCAGGAAGATCTCGCGCAGCGTGTCGGAGAGCCCGTCCCGGCCGTCGCGCAGGTCGCGGGCCAGCTCCTCCACCACGAACGGGTTGCCGCCGCTGCGCCGCCACACCAGCTCCGCCGCCTCACCGGCGAGCGGGCGGCCGACCACGACGGCGGCGAGCTGGTCGGTGCCGGAGCGGTCCAGCGGGGCCAGGTCGAGCACCCGCACCGTACGCAGCCGGCGCAGCTCCGTGAGCACCCGGCGCAACGGGTGCGCGCCCTGCAACGACTCGGCCCGTACCGCCGCGAGCACGGACAGCTGGAGGTCGCCCAGCCCGGCCAGCAGGTAGAGCAGGAGCTGCCGGGTGCTGCGGTCGACCCACTGGAGGTCGTCCAGCACCAGCACCAGCGGCCGGCCCTCGGCGATCAGGTGCAGCCCCTGCGAGACCCGCTCCAGCAGCGCCCCGGCGCCGTCCGGGCCGGCGGTCTCCTCGGCGAACATCCGCAGGAGCCCACGGACCGCCGAGGAGGTCCGCGCGTGGGCGCCGGTCGGCTCGGCGTCGAGGCGACGCAACGCCTGCAGCAGCGGGTGCAGGGGTGACGCGTCGCCGATGTCCAGACAGGAGCCGGTGAGCACCAGGGCGCCAGCGTCGCGCAGCCGGGCGCCCACCTCGCGCAGCAGCCGGGTCTTGCCGACGCCGCTCTCCCCGGTGAGGAAGACGGCGGCGGTGTGCCCCTGCCTGACGTCGTCGAGCAGCACGGATCGTACGGTCGTCACCAGGTCGGCCCGGCCGACGAGTGGTGCCGTGTCCACTTCGCTGGCCATGGCACGCAGCCTAGTCCCAGGTCCCGCGCCGTTCCACGGGTCTTTCGCGCCTGTGGTACTCCCCGCGTCGACATCCCGACCGAAGTTCGCGCAGGCCCGACATACGTCGTTCGGCAGATCCCCCGTCCGCCGATCGGTGGCAGTGTCCGAGGCGTCGTCAGCCACCGCGGGGAAAGGCGGGTGCGATGCCCATACCCACCATCGTCGCCGTGCCGCGGCGCCTCACGTCGGCAGGCTGGCCGGTGCCGGAGGAGAAGCGCCTGGTCACCGTGCTCTTCGTCGACATCGTCGGGTCGACCGCGCTCGTCGACCGGCTCGACCCGGAGGACGTGCGGGCCCTGCAACGGGCGTACTTCGGCACCGTCGCCGCGGTGCTGCACCGGTGGCACGGGGTGGTCGAGAAGTACGTCGGCGACGCGGTGATGGCCCTGTTCGGGGCCCGCCGGTCCGACGGGTTCGACGCGTACCGGGCGGTGCGGGCGGCCCTGGAGATCCAGGGTGCCCTCGACCGGCGACCGCCGCCCGGCGCGCCGCGCCTGCGGGTGCGGGCCGGGGTGGCCACCGGCGAGGCGCTGGTGGACCTCGCCGCGGCGCGCGACGGCGGGCACGGCGTGGCCAGCGGCGCGGTCATCACCACCGCCGCCCGATTGCAGGAGTACGCCCCGCCGGGCGGGGTGGCGCTCTGCGCGGCCACCCACCGCGCCACCGTGGGCCTGATCGAGCAGCGCCGCGTGCCGCCGGTCGCCCCGGCCGGCAAGGCGCTGCCGGTCGACGTGTGGCACGCCACCGGCACGGCCCGACCGGCCCCGGCCCGGCACGAGGGGCCGCTGGTCGGGCGGCGACGGGAACTGGCCGCCGCCCGGGACCTGATCGTCCGGACCGTCCGGGAGCGCAGCCCGCGCTGGCTGTCGCTGGTCGGCCCGGCCGGCAGCGGACGCAGCCGGCTGCTGCACGAGCTGACCCGGGCGGTGCGGACCGTGGACGGGGTGCCGGTGCGCTGGTGCGTGGCGCACTGCCCGCCGTACCCGCGTCCCCTGGCACCCGTCGCGGACCTGGTGCGCGGGCTCGCCGGCCTGCGCGACGACGACCCGCCCGCGACCGTACGGCGACGGCTCACCGCCGCCCTCACGGAGCTGGTGCCGCGCGCCGCCCTGACCGAGGCGCTGTACGCGTTGCAGGCGCTGCTGGCCGCGCCGGACGACTCCGGCGAGGCGGCCCGGGGCGCCGAGGTGGCACGGGAGGTGCTCCTCGGGCTCGCCGCCCGGCAGCCGGTGGTGGTGGCGGTGGACGACGTCGACCGGGCGACGGCGGCGCTGGGCGACTTCCTGCGCCGGCTCTTCGCGGCGGCCACCGCGCGGTCGCTGCCGCTGGTGCTCGTCGCACTGCACCGTCCGGAGTGGGCGGACGCGCCGCCCGGTCCACGGGGCCGGCGGCACCGGCTGGCGGTGCCGCCGCTGCGCCCGGTGGAGAGCGGACGGCTCCTGCGCCATCTGCTCGGCCGGGCCGGCCGGCCGGTGACGGCGGTCGCCCGTCTGCTGCCGCTGGTCGGGGGCAATCCGGGACGGGCCGGCGCGTACGTGGCGTCGCTGGACGCGTCGCCGGGCGTGCCGGAGGCGGTGCGCCGGGAGGTCGACGCCCGGCTGGACCGCCTCGACGGGGCGCGACGGGCCGTGCTGATGGCCGCCGCGACCGTCGGCGCGGAGGTCACCGCCGCGACGGTGGCGCGCCTGCTCGACTGGGCGCCCGGGCGGGTCGCCCCGGTGCTGAGCGCCCTGGCCTCGACGGGGCTGCTGGTCCCCCGCCCCGACGGCCGGTACGCCGTCGCCGACCCGGTGGTCCGCGAGGTCGCGTACGCCCGGCTGACGCGGGCGGCGCGGGCCGCGTTCGCCCGCCGGACCGGGCGGCCGGCGCCGGGGGCCGCGACGTCCGTGCCGGCCGCCGTCGGCGCCTGCGCCGCCCCCGTGCCGCCGGTGCCCGTACCCGCCGATCGTCCGCCG
>NZ_JBAKHL010000026.1:0-87940 GCF_036902715.1 Micromonospora sp. CPCC 205546 | reverse complement strand
AACGACCGCCCACGGATGACCCTGGGCTGGGCCACCCCAGGTGAGAAGATGACCCAGCTACTTGGTGTTGCAACCACCAGTTGAGCCCGCCGGAGGGGCCGTTTCCTACCAAGATCTTCCCGGCCTCGTCCGCCCGGTCCTACCAGATCTTGCCGGCCTCGTCCGCCTGGTCGCACCAAGATCATTCCGACCTCGTCCGCTCGGCAGCACCGGCAGCGTGGGCAGGAGGGCGTTGGCGGGTGCCGGCGGCGACGCCGAGGGGGTCAGTCGGTCAGCGGGGGGCCGGAGGCCGCGGCGACCCCCTCCAGGTAACCACGCGCCCGCTCGGACTTCGGATAGCGGGCGACGAGCGCCCAGAACCGCGCGTTGTGGCTGGGCACGATGAGGTGTGCGAGCTCGTGCAGGAGCACGTAGTCGATCACCCAGTCGGGCATGTCCTGGACCCGGTGCGAGAGGCGGATCGTGCCGTCGGCCGGGGTGCAGGACCCCCACCGGCCGTTCTGGTTGGTGACCCAGCGGACGCTCGTCGGGACGGCCTGCGTGCCGTACTCGGCGAGGTAGAGCCCGATGAGGCGGGTGGCCCGGGCGAGCAGCTCGGCGTCGGACCGGGCGAGGCGCCCCTCCCGGGCGGCGAGCCGGGCGAGCATCCGGTCGACCCACTCACTCTCCTCGGCCCGGGAGAACTGGTCCGGGATGAGGACGACGACCCGCTCGCCGTCGCGGTACGCGGACACCGTGCGTCGCCGACGCTGGCTGCGCCGCACCTCGACGACCGGCTTCCGCGCCCCTGCCATCAGCGGGCCGCGCAGCCTCGGATTCCTGTCACGAAGGAAAGCTAATGCGTACTGACCAGGGGTCCGCAAGGGTCAACACCCCGACACCCGCCCGGAAAATGGTGATTGGTCGGCAGGAGTCCCAAAAAATCTTTTGTCGAGACGCGGCGATCAGTCGCCGTCACCCTTCGTGGCGGTCCTGCGCGGGTACGCCCGGGGTCCGCACCGTGGCCGGTCGCGGGTGCCGCGAGGCCACTGCCACACCGTAGGTGATCTCCGCGCTGGTCGCAGCTCGGGGGCCCACACGGGGCATTCGGCCGGGTTCGGTCGGCGTGTCCCCGCCAAACTGACTTATCCGACGTAATTCGCCATGCACACTCTCGACGTCGACTTGCTCACAGTGACGAAGCACAGCTGACATGGAACTGCCCAGTCCTGGGTAGGGTCCGCGGACCAGCGGTCACGAGCGTGGCCGCGGAAGAACGACCCAGCGCCGGTGCCCGAGTGGCCCGCCGCCGGGAACCCCGCCGGAACGGCATCGGCCGGCGGACGAGACGAGGAGGGCACCGTGGCCGACCAGGCCCAGACCTACAACGGTTACTGCGTCAAGTGCAAGGAGAAGCGGGACTTCGAGGGCCGCGTCGAGGTCTCGAAGACCGGTATGAACATGGCCAAGGGCAAGTGTCCGGTCTGCGGCACAACAGTGAACCGCATCCTGGGCAAGGCGAAGGTCTGACCCGTACGGATGCGTCGGAGGGGGCGGCCGTCGGCCGCCCCCTCCGGCATGACCGCACCCTGGTCCCGACGCCTGTCGGCTCGCCGACAGGGTTACCCGCGGGTTGTGGATATCCAGGGATTTCTTGTGGAAAACCCTGGACAGACCGCCGCGCACCTGTGGACAACGATCGACGGTGAGCACGGACACGGTCACGATTCGTGTCATGCGCCCTGCCACCCTGCCCCGACCCACCCTCCTGCCGGGGCTCACCAGACTCTGGCGGAACCGGCACACCCTGCAACTCGGCGTCGAGCCCGGCCGCGCCGTACTGCTGGAGATCGCCGATCCCCGGGCCGCCCGCCTGCTCGACCTGCTCGACGGCACCCGGAGCGAACGGGTGGTCCTGGCGCACGCGGTCGCCGCCGAGGTTGCTCCCGACGAGGCCCGTACCCTGCTCGACGCGCTGCGGGCCGCGGGCCTGGTCGTGGCCGCGCACACCCTGCTGCCGAAGGACCTGGCCGGACCGCCCCGGGCCCGGCTCACCGCCGAGGCCGAGGCGCTCGCCCTGGCCTCGGCGCGGCTGCCCGGCACGCCCGCCCAGGTGCTGCGCCGGCGGCTGGCCGCCCGGGTGGTCGTCAGCGGTCCCGGCCGCCTCGGCGCCCCCGTCGCGCTCGCGTTGGCCCAGGCCGGGGTCGGGCACGTGCATCCGGACCTGGCCGGCCCGGTGCGAGCGGCGGACCTGGTCGGCACCGGCATCCCGGCCGCCGCGCTCGGCCGTCCGCTCACCCAGGCGGTACGCGACGCCGTCGAGCGCGCCGCCCCCGGCACGGGCACGGGTCCCCTGCGGCGGGGCCGGGTCGACCTGGTCGTCCAGCTCGGTACGGACCGGCCGGCCGCCCTGCTCGCCGCCGGTCACGCCCAGCGCCGCCAGCCGCACCTGCTGCTCGACCTGCGGGAGGGCGTGCCCGTGGTCGGCCCGTTGGTGCGTCCGCCTGCCGGCCCCTGCCTGCACTGCCTCGACCTGCACCGCGCGGACCGCGACCCGGACTGGCCGGCGCTGGCCGCCCAGCTCGCCACGGGCGCCGGCGAGCAGGCGTGCGCCACCGCGACCCTCCTGGCCGCCGGGGCGTACGCGGTGGCCGAGGCGCTGGCCCACCTCGACGGGGGCGTCCCGGAGACCCTGGGCTGCGCGGTGGAGATCGCCGGGCCGGGGCGGTTCCGCCGCCGGATGTGGCCGCCGCACCCCTCCTGCGGATGCTCCCGGCGTCGCCGGTGACCTCCCTGCAGGGCGGTGACGGGCACCGGCCCGGCGGCAGAGCAGCCGTGGGCCCCCGGAGTCGGTAACAATGGCCGAGTGACCGACATCCCGCGCCGGGCCGTGTCCCGGACCGCCAAGCTCGCCGCTCTGCCGCTCGGCTTCGCCGGTCGGACCGTCCTCGGCATGGGTAAGCGCGTCACCGGGCTCGCCTCCGACGTGATCTCCGCCGAGATCCAGCAACGCACCGCCGAGCAGCTGTTCAGCGTGTTGGGGCAGCTCAAGGGCGGTGCCATGAAGTTCGGGCAGGCGCTGTCGGTCTTCGAGGCCGCCCTGCCGGAGGAGGTCGCCGCCCCCTACCGTCAGGCCCTGACCAAGCTCCAGGAGGCCGCGCCACCGCTGCCGGCCGCCAGCGTGCACAAGGTGCTCGCCGAGCAGCTCGGCCCGGACTGGCGGGACCGGTTCGTGGAGTTCGACGACACCCCCGCCGCCGCGGCCAGCATCGGCCAGGTGCACCGCGCGGTGTGGCGGGAGCCGGGCTACGGCCCCTCCGGCGCGCCGAACACCCGGGACGTCGCCGTCAAGATCCAGTATCCGGGCGCCGGGGACGCGCTGCTCAGCGACCTCAAGCAGCTCTCCCGGCTCGGTGGGATGTTCCGTGCGCTCCAGCCCGGGCTGGACGTCAAGCCGCTTCTGGCGGAGCTACGGGAACGGATCACCGAGGAGCTCGACTACGAGCTGGAGGCCGAGTCGCAGCGCGCCTTCGCCGCCGCGTACGCGGGCGATGCGGAGATCCACATCCCGGCGGTGGTCTCGGCGTCGCCCCGGGTCCTGGTCACCGAGTGGATCGAGGGCACACCGCTGGCGGAGATCATCCGCGAGGGCACGGAGGAGCAGCGCGACGAGGCGGGCCGACTGATGGCCATCCTGCACCTGTCCGCGCCGCAGCGGGCCGGGCTGCTGCACGCCGACCCGCACCCGGGCAACTTCCGGCTGCTGCCCGACGGTCGACTCGGCGTGATCGACTTCGGCGCGGTCGCCCGGATGCCGGAGGGAACGCCCGAGCCGATCGGTCACATCGCCGCACTGGCGCTGCGGGGCGACGCCGACGAGGTGGTGGCGGGCCTGCGCTCGGAGGGTTTCATCGGCTCCACGGAGGAGATCGACGCCCAGGCGGTGCTCGACTTCCTCCGTCCGATGCTGGAGCCCATCGCCGCCGACGAGTTCCGGTTCACCCGGGCCTGGCTGCGCACGGAGGCGACCCGGCTGGCCAGCCCCCGCTCCCCCGCGTACCAGTTGAGCCGGCAGCTCAACCTGCCACCGTCCTACCTGCTCATCCACCGGGTGACGCTCGGCTCGATCGGCGTGCTCTGCCAGCTGGAGGCGAAGGCGCCCTACCGGGGCATCCTGGAGCGGTGGCTGCCCGGCTTCGCCCCGTCGGCCGGTCGCCCCTCGACGGGCGGCTGAGCGGAGGCGGCGCGACCGGACGCGACGCGCGGCCCGGCCGAGCCGGCCCGGCCTAGCCGAGCCGGCCGAGCCGAGCCGGCCGAGCCGAGCCGGCCCGACGGGGCGGCGTGACGAGGGCGGCCCGACGAGGGCGACGTGCCAGGTGCGGCGGGGCGCGGAAAGCGTCGAGGGGCGGGACCGGAATCCGGTCACCGCCCCTCGACTGTCGCGGGGGTACTAGAGAACGCCCAGTTCGCGCGCAGCCTGGTTACGGCTGTTCATGGCGACGGTACGGGCGGAAAGGGTTGCCTCAGTGCTCGTGGTGGTACGACCGGCCTGAGGCCGGCGCATTCGAGCCCGGGACAACGCTTCGTGAAGTAGTTGCATCTCGGCGACTCCGTCAAGGACGTTCAGCATGGTGGCCAGCTCTCTCGTCGCCGGTGTGGCACCGGCGTGGGTGGATTGGATCGGGTGCATGTCAGGCCGCCAGCCGGACCGTGGTGCGCGAATCGGACAGCCCACTGGCCGCCAGTCGCGCCTCGGCCTCGACCCGGAGCGCCGCGTCGCGGGCGAGGTCCTCCTTGCGCGGACGGCCACGGGGCCGCTTGCGCGGGACTACCGCGCCACGCTCGAAGATCTCGCCGCCCCAGACGCCCCAGGGCTCGGCCCGCTCCACCGCCCCGGCCAGGCACTCGACGCGCAGCGGGCAGTCCCCGCAGAGCGACTTGGCCAGCTCGAGCTCGGCGGGCGAGTCGGAGAACCACAGGTCGGGGTCGAACTTCCGGCAGGGCAGGTTCGCCTCCACCTCGACGCTCACGTCGAGCGGGGCCAACGCCAGACTCATCGCCCGGTCACCTCTCTCTCACTTCGATCTCGTGGATCGCGTTTCCGACATACTTGGCGGGCAAAAAACTGAGGCCGCGGATCCCGGTAGCGGGTTCCGCGGCCTCGAGGTGAGCCGGTGGTCTGAGATCAGACCGGTCTACCTCGAGGTGGAACTCCGCGGACGTCCATGTGACGCTTGACTGCATCGACGCCCTTGCCCGTGAAGCCACTGGTCCCCTGGGTTCCGTTCGGCGCGGGGGCGAGGATCAGCTCGGCCTGAGCCTCGACCCGGTGCACCTGGGAAACCTGCGGTCGCGCAGCGGCGAGGGCCACCCGGACAGCCGACAGCGGAGCGACGACAGCGGGCAGCGCCGCCGGACGCTCGCAGATGTAGACGATCTCCATGGGGGCCACCTCCTCTGAGGTTCGCTCGTGCCGATACGGTCTCTACCCCTCGTGAGCAGCCGAAATGGCGCCGCTCGCGAGGTGTGCCATGAGGCTATTCCTCGCCGCGGGGCGAGGGCAAACGAATTTACGGCGAGATTTCGAAAGTTTTCTCTGGGCAGATCTCGTCGACCGTCGCGCCCGCCACCAACGCCAGCACCGCCTCCCCGTAGAGGCCGAGTTTCCGGGGCCCGATGCCGGCGATCGCGATCAGCTCCTCCGCCCGGGCCGGGCGCCGCTCGGCGAGCGCGACCAGCGTGGCGTCGGTGAAGACCACATAGGCCGGTACCCGCTGCCCGCCGGCCACCCGCTGGCGCCACTCGCGCAGCCGTTCGTGCAGCTCCTCGTCGATGTCGGAGGGGCAGGTGGGGCAGCGACCGAGCTTGCGGTCCGGCCCGCCGAGCAGGGTGGCGCCGCAGATCCGGCAGGAGACGATCTGGGTCCGGCGCCGCTCCGGCCGCCGCGCCGCCGGAGCGGCCCCGGCCCGCTCCGCCCCGCCGGAGCGGTCGAGCTGCGGCAGGAACCGCGAGGGCCGCCGGGCCCGCCCGCCCGGGGATCGGGCCGAGGCGTACGACAGCCAGAGCCACTCCCGTGCCCGGGTGAGGCCGACGTAGAGCAGCCGGCGCTCCTCCTCGACCTGCTCGACGGTCTTGGCGTACGTGGTGGGCAGGGTGCCCTCGGAGAGGCCGACCAGGAAGACCGCGTCCCACTCCAGGCCCTTGGCGGAGTGCAGCGAGGCCAGGGTCACCCCGTCGACTGTCGGCACGTGCTGCGCGGCGGCCCGGCGGGCCAGCTCGTCGTTGAAGTCGGCCAGGGTGACCGGGCGCTCGACCGAGGCGGCGGGCCCGATCGGCAGCACCTGCGGGGTGGTGGCGTACTCCTCGGCGAGTTGCACCAGCGCGGCCAGCGCCTCCCAGCGCTCCCGGGCGGCACCGCCGGCCGGGGCGGCGTCGGGGGCCCAGCCGACCGCGGTGAGTGCCTCCACCACGGCGGCGGGCAGCGGGGTCTCCCCCGGTATCGACCGGGTGGCCGCCCGCAGGGCGATGATCGCCTGCCGGACCTCGGCGCGCTCGAAGAACCGCTCCGCTCCCTGCACCACGTACGGCACCTGCGCCTCGGTCAGCGCCTTCTCGTACGCCTCGGACTGCGCGTTGGTCCGGAACAGCACGGCGATCTCCCTCGCCGGGGTGCCGGCGTCGACCAGGGCACGACAGCGGGCGGCCACGGCGTTGGCCTCGGCCGGCTCGTCGGTGAAGATGCGCAGCTCCGGTTCGGGGCCGGGCGGACGCTGGCCGACCAGTTCCAGGCGCAGCCGCGCCTCGGCGCCGCGCGCCTGGGAGATCACCGCGTTGGCCAGCCCGACGACCTGCGGGGTGGAGCGGTAGTCGCGGACCAGCCGGACCACCGTCGCGCCCCGGTACCGGCGCGGGAAGTCGACCAGGTAGGACGAGGTGGCCCCGGTGAACGAGTAGATCGTCTGGCTGGCGTCGCCGACCACGGTCAGGTCGTCCCGCCCGCCCAGCCACGCCTGGAGCAGCCGCTGCTGCAGGGGGTTGACGTCCTGGTACTCGTCGACGACGAAGTGCCGGTACTGGGCGCGGACCTGCTCGGCGACGTCCCGGTGCTCCTCGATGCCCCAGACCGCGGCGCGCAGCATGTCCTCGAAGTCGATCACCCCGTTGGACCGTTTGAGCCGCTCGTACGCCACGAAGACCTCGGCGACCCGGGCCGGCTCGTGCGGGGTGTCCCGTGTCGCCTTGGCCGCCGCGACGACGTACTCCCCCGGCTCCACCAGCGACGACTTGGCCCACTCGATCTCGCCTGCCAGGTCCCGGGCGGCCGCCCGGTCGGTACGCAGCCCGGCCTTGGCCGCGGCGAGGGTCACCAGCCGCACCTTGCTGTCCAGCAGCTCGGGCATGGCCCGCCCCTGAAGCAGCCGGGGCGCGAAGTAGCGCACCTGGCGCAGCGCCGCGGCGTGGAAGGTACGCGCCTGGACGCCGCCCACCCCGAGCGCGGCGAGCCGGGCGCGCATCTCCGCGGCGGCGCGGGCCGTGAAGGTCACCGCGAGCACGTGCCGGGCGGAGATCTCCCCCGAGAGCACCCGGTGGGCGATCCGGGAGGTGACCGCACGGGTCTTGCCGGTGCCGGCGCCGGCCAGGATGCAGACCGGCCCGGCGGGGGCGGTCACCGCCGACCGCTGCTCCGGGTCGAGCCCGGCGAGCACGCGTTCGGATGCTGAGTGAACCACCACAGGGAGGAATTGTCTCAGCTCCACCGGACGTTGCAGCTACTAGCCTGGGCTTGATCGGCAAGCCGCCGTCCGGACCGTTGGAGGACCTGACCATGCTGACCATGTATTCCACCCCCTGGTGCGGCTACTGCCACCGGCTGAAGTCGCAGCTCGACCGGGAGGGCATCGGCTACGAGGTGGTCGACATCGAGCAGGACCCGAAGGCCGCGGAGTTCGTGATGAGCGTCAACGGCGGCAACCAGACCGTCCCGACGCTGCGCTTCGCCGACGGCAGCGCCCTGACCAACCCCTCGATCATCCAGGTCAAGCAGCACCTGGCCACGATCGACGCCTGACCGGCACAGCACCCACCACGAGCGGCCGCCCACCCGGGCGGCCGCTCGTCGCGTTCCCGCCGCAGCGGGGCGGACAGGACGGCTCAGCGCCCCGGGCTCGGCGGCGTGCTGCCGAGCACCTCCTGGCCTCCGGCCCCGCCCCGCCACCCGTCGGTCCCGGCCCGCTGGCCCTCGGACCCGCTCCGCCGGCTGCCGGCCTCGGCCCGGTCCGCGGGGGCGGGCCCGTCGACGGGCCGGCGGGGCGCCGGGATCCGGGCGGGCGGCGGAGGGCTGAGCGTGCGGCCGTGCCAGAGATAGCCGCCCGCGAGCAGGGTGGCCACCCCGATCAGGGCGAACAGGACGCGGTAGTCCAGCACCCCGACGAGCAGCGCCCCCGCGCCGATGGAGAGGGCCTGCGGGCCGCTGACCACGGCCTCCGACGCGGCGGCGACCCGCCCGAGCAGCTCCGACGGGGTACGCCGCTGGATCAGCGTGTGCAGCCCGACCATCGTCAGCGGCAGTGACACCCCGGCCAGCAGCACCGCGACGAAGCCCAGCCACAGGTTCGGGTGGACCAGCGCCAGCGAGGCCGGCCCGAAGAACGCCACCCCGGCGGCGAGCGTGCCCACCTCGCCCGCGCGGCGTACCACGGCCGGAGAGAGCAGCCCGCCGACCAGCCCGCCGACGCCCTGCACGGTGACCAGCACGCCGACGAACGCGGCGTCGCGGCGCAGCCCCTGGTCGACGTACGCGAAGATCAGCGACTCGCTGAAGCCCATCGCCAGCGACCCCAGCCCGTAGCCGAGCAGCGCCCGGCGCAGCGCCGGCTCCCCGGCCAGGTGCCGCAGGCCGGCGCCCACCTCGGCGGGCCAGCGCAGTCCGGGCCCGGCGGGCGGCGCCTCCGTCGTGCGGATCAGGGCCACCACGACGGCCGCCGACAGGAAGCCGGCCATTCCGATGACGGCCAGTATCCAGCCGCCGACGGCCGCGTAGAGACCGGCGCCGGCCAGCGGGCCGACCAGGCGCAGCCCCTGACGCACGGTCTGCAGCACGCCGTTCGCCTCGGCCAGCAGTTCCACCGGCACGAGTTGGCGGATCAGGCCGCTGAGCACCGCGCTGAGGGTGATGTACGACAGGCCGTACAGGGCCGCCACCACGTAGATGACCCACACGTCGGTCCGGTCCCGCACCGCCAGGAGCGGGGTGAGCAGCACGGCCGTCACCAGGTTGGCCGCCACGAAGAACGGGCGTCGGGGATAGCGGTCGACGATCCACCCGACCAGCGGGGCGAGCGTCATCGGGGCGATGACCGCGAAGATGGTGGCGCCGGCCAGCCCGTCCGAGCCGGTCAGGTCCTTCACCCAGATGGCGAGGGCCAGCAGCAGGATCGATTCGGCGGCCATGCTGGCGAGCAGGCCGCCGAAGAGCAGGCGGAAATCCGGGCGGCGCAGGACGGTGCGCATGGGGTCCCTCCGGCGGGGGTGGTGCGCGGCGTGGCGCGGTCGGGGTGTGGCGTGGCCGGGCCGACGCCGCCGTACGAGACGCCGCGCCCTTCCACGGTCCTCTTTTCTGTGAGACACGCCCCCACCGGGACCTCCGGCGGGAGGCGCGCCGTCCATACTGACCGTGGGGGGCGAATTTCATACAGTTACCGTCGCGTCTGCGGCGGTCCACGGGAAAAGAGGACGTCGTGCCTCCTGCCTCACCCAGCCCCATCCTGCGCCGCCGCAGGCTGGGCACCGAACTGCGCCGGTTGCGCGAGGCCGCGGGTCTCACGGGGGACCAGGTCATCGAGCGGATCGGCTGGGCGTCCGCGTCCAAGTTGTCCCGACTGGAAAACGGCCGCAGCCGCCCGGACCCGGACGACGTGGGCGCGCTGCTCGACCTCTACGGCGCCGACGGGGCGCTCCGCCGGGAACTCCTCGGCATCACGCAGGAGGCCGGCGACATCCGCGGCTGGCTGCGGAACTACCCGGTGATGACCCAGCAGCAGCGCAGCTTCGCCGAGCTGGAGGCGGGCTGCGCGGAGATCTCGGAATACAACCCGGTCCTGGTGCCGGGCCTGCTCCAGACGCCGGGCTACGCGTCGGTGCGGATCGCCTCGGCCCGGCAGGTCGGCGAGGAGGCCGGCGATCCGGAGGCCGGGGAGGACGTCGACACCGAGGTGCGGGCCCGGCTGGCCCGCCAGTCGCTGCTCACCCGCGCGGCCGACGCGCCCCGCTACACGGCGGTGCTGGAGGAGGCGGCGCTCGGCGGCCGGACCGCGCCGCCGGAGGTGCTGCGCGAGCAGCTCGTGCAGCTCTGCGAGCTGGAGTTGCTGCCGAACGTCACGCTGCACGTGCTGCCGCGCGACACCCGGATCGGCAACTGGTACCTCCCGCCGACCGCGTTCTCGGTCTACCGGTTCGCCGATCCGCTCGATCCGGAGACGCTGGCGATCGAAGGAGGGTTCACCGACGTCATGTCCACCGAGGCAAACACCATAAATCGCTATAAAGTGGCATTCGAGTGGCTACGCACGGCGGCGCTCTCCGAATCGGACAGCCGCTCCTGGCTGATCGAGGCGACGGGGCGGCTGCCCGGCACGGCGACCGCGCCCAGCGTGGCGTACGGGTCGGCAACGGCGCCGACCCAGCGTCGCCGACACTCCGGGCGCCTGACGGAGCGGTGATCACGCAAGACCGACGTCGGGTCGTGCGGTGCCACTCGTTCCATCGGAGCAGTTCACCTCAGGAGTGGCACGATGAACGAGATCCGCAACATGCCGTCCGTATCCGCCCAGCTCACGAACGCCCCGTGGCGTAAGAGCACGCGCAGTCAGACCTCGAACTGCGTCGAGGTCGCACCACTGAGGACCGGACCGGCCGCGGTGGCCCTGCGCGACAGCAAGGACCAGAGCGGTCCGGTGCTGCTGTTCAATCGGGCGGGCTGGCTGGGCTTCATCACCGGCGCGAAGAACGGCCAGTTCGACCTGAACTGACCCGGCGAGCGTCGCGGGGCCGTCGGCAGTGCGCCGGCGGCCCCGTCGCGTCCGCGTCGTCCCACCCCCGGCGACCAGGCATCCGCTGATCGGACGAGGCTCCGGACCGATCGTCGCGTTTCACTTGATGAGGCCGTCGCGCGGCGTAACATGACGACAGAGTGACGTGGAACTTCCACCCGTTCCCCCACCGTCGCGACTCATCCGGAGACCCGCATGCGGTTCCTGATCGTTCGCACCGACATCCGCGCTGCCGCCGACGTGGACATCGCCGCCGCCTGGGCGTGCGGTGGCCGCCTGCGGGACGAGACCGTCACGCCCGAGCCCCGCCGCCAGATCGTGCACGCCGAGGAGCGCGACGCGGCGCTGCTGCTGGCCCGGGCCCTCGCCACGGTCGGCGCGGTCCGCTCCGGCAGGCAACGGGTCAAGGTGCTCCCGCTCGACGAGCCGGGCCGCGGCCGTCGGGCCGCGCCCGACGACCGTGGCAGCTGACCCGCACCCAGACGTCCGTCGTGGCCGGACCGGCTCCCCCGCCGTGTTCCCTGCCCCAGCCGACCACGACGGCCCGTGTTCCCGGTCCGTGACCGCCGCGGCAACGGCGGCCACGGGCCGGGACCGCACGACCTCCCGGCCACCGCCTTCGGGCGGACCGCCTCAGCAGTGCCCGTCGAACCAGCGGTGGATGAGGAAGAGCGCGATGGACGACGGCGGCGGCAGCACCACCCGGGCGTCGCCGACCTCCACGACCCGTCCCGCCAGGACCGCGCCGATCTCGCTGCGGGAGAACCAGCGGGCGTACGCGATCTCCGTCGGGTCCACCTGCACCGGATGCTCCGGGTCCGCGGTGGCCAGGAAGCCGAGCATCAGCGAGCCGGGAAACGGCCAGGCCTGGCTGCCCACGTACGAGATGTCGTCGATCGGGACGCCGACCTCCTCGCGGACCTCGCGCAGCACCGCCGCCTCGGCCGACTCCCCCGGCTCGACGTAGCCGGCGAGGCAGGAGAACCGGCGCTCGGCGGCGGTGTGCGGCCAGGCGGCGTTGTTACCGAGCAGGCACCGCCCCTCCGGGCCCGCGACGCCGTCGTGCACCAGCACGATCATCGCGGGATCGGTACGCGGCCAGATCCGCTCCCCGGCCGGGTCCACCCGGGACCAGCCGGCCTCGTCCACCTCCGTCGGATGCCCGGTGGCCGACGAGTACCGGTGCCGCAGGTGCCAGTTGACCAGCGCCAGCGCGGTGGTGAACAGCCCGGCGTCGCGGTCGCCGAGCAGGTGCCCGATCTCGCGCAGGTGCGCCGCCCGTGCCCCCGGCACCGCCGGCAACGCGGCGTCCACGGCGAAGACCGGCACCCCGTCCGGCTCGACGCCGAGGAACATCGGCGACGCCGGCTCGGGCAGCCCGGCCGGGTCGAGCAGCACCAGCGACGGCGGCGACGTGTCCGTACGCACCAGCGCCCGGCCGCCGTCGCCGGAGTCGACCACCAGCACCCGGGCCTGGTGCCACGCCTGCGCCAGCCACCCCGGGTCGGTGCGCCGGTGGGCCGCCCGGTCGAGGGTGCAACGGGCCAGCGGCGGCGCTACCTCCCCGTTCACGGCCGCGCCTGCTCGGTGACGACCGGGGCCAGTGCCGCGACCTGCGGTTCGATCCGTTCGGCGTCGCCCAGCACCACGGTGGCCGCGCGGGCCGGCGCGAGGTAGCGGGCCGCCGCCTCGGCCACGTCCGCCACGGTCGCCTTCGCCAGCCGTGCCGCGTGCTCGGCGAGGAACTCCAGACGCAGCCCGCTGCCGGCGTACGCGCTGGTCAGCGAGGCGAGCCCGGCCTGGGTGGACACCCCGAGCTGGAGGGTGCCGAGGGCGTACTGGCGGGCCTGCTCCAGCTCGTCCTCGCGAGGCGCGAGGGTGGCCAGCCGGCCGAGCTCGTACGTCGTCTCCAGCAGCGCCGGCCCGGTGACCTCGGTGGCCACGTCGGCGCCGGCGACCAGCACCGATCCGGCCACCGAGTGCTCGACGACGGAGTGCCCGCCGTACGTGTAGCCCTTGTCCTCGCGGATGTTCTCCACCCAGCGGGAGGAGAAGTAGCCACCGAAGATCAGGTTGGCCAGTTGCAGCGCGGCGTGGTCGGGGTGCGTACGCGGCACCGCCGGCAGCGCCATCCGCAGCGAGGACTGCACCGCCCCCGGTCGGTCGACCAGCAGCAGCGGCCCCGGCTCCAACGGCGGGGCGGGCGGCAGGTCGGCGGTGTGCCCAGCGCCGTTCCACCCCGACAGGGCCTTCTCGGCGGCGTCCAGCGCCCGGTCCGGCTGCACGTCACCGACCAGGACCAGCACCGCGTCGGCGGGGTGCACCCGCTGGGCGTGCAGCGTCCGCAGCACCCCCGGCCGAACCGCCTGGACCGCCTCCGGTTCGGGGGTCTGCACCGCGTACGGGTGGGTGCCGTAGATCCGCCGGAGCAGGGCGGTGCGGGCGAGGTGCGCCGGCTGGCTCCGCGCCACCTGGATGCGGTCGACCAACCGGTCCCGCTCCGTGGCGACGTCGTCGTTCGGGTAGCTCGCGTCGGTCAGCACCTCGGCGAGGATCTCCAGCATCCGGTCGAGCCCGGTGACCAGCGCGGCGCCCGAGAGCATCAGCCGGTCGGGGTCGATCCCGGCGGAGAGCCCGCCGCCGACCTTCTGCAGCTCTGCCGCGATCTGCACGCTGGACATGGTCTGCGTGCCGGAGAGCAGGGTCTGCGCGAGCATGGCGCCCCGGGCGAGGTGGGCGCGGCCGAACGGCATCCACAGCCGCACCTCCACCAGCGGCACCGCCGGCCGGCGTACGGCGATCACGGTGAGCCCGTTGCCCAGCGTGCGCTCGGCCTGCTTCGGCAGCTTGAGCCTGCGGGTCGGGCCGAGCGGTGGCAGCGCCCGGGGCGCGGCCTGTGCGGTTGCCGTCACTGGTCTTCCTTCGTTCGCGACTGCGGGGCTCGCAACCCCGGCTCACTCCTCGCGCTCACCTGTTACCTCCGGGGATGACCTCGATGGACGCGCGACGCTCGGGCCGCAGGGTGGCCGCGGCGGCGCGGACCTGCTCGTCGGTGACCTCGCCGACGAGGCGGGGCAGGTCGTTGAGCAGTCCCGGCTCGCCGCGCTGCTGTTCGAGCACGGCCATCTGCAACGCCCGGCCGAGCACCGCGTCGGTGTCGCGCAGCAGGTGGGTCGCCATCCGCGCCTGGGTGCGGGCCAGTTCGCCCTCGGCCACGCCGTCGGTGGCCAGCCGGTCCAGCTCCTCGTCGACGGTGCGCAGCACCTTGTCCACGTCCCCGCCGGGTGGCAGGTGCGCCTGGAGCAGCAGCGCCGTCGGGTCCCGCACGTCGAACGGGTCACCCATGAAGCCGACGTAGCCGCCGAGGCTGGTCACCGCCCGGTCCCGCTGGACCAGCCGCTCGACCAGCCGGGACGCGTCGCCGTCGGTGAGCACCTCGGCCAGCACGACGTACGGCAGGTAGGCGGCGAAGTCGGTGATCGGGTCGGGGACCCGCCAGGCGCCGGCCACCGCCGGCAGCGGGGCCAGCTTGTCGGTGTAGGAGGTGCGCCGCTCCTCGGTCAGGTCCGGCTCGGTGAAGTCGGGCCGCGGTGGCGCGGGCCGTGCCGGCACGTCGCCGAAGTGCCGTTCGATCAGCATGGTCGCCTCGGCGACGTCGATGTCGCCGCTGACCGCCAGCACCGCGTTGCCGCTCGCGTAGTAGCGGCGGAAGAAGTCGGCAGCGTCGGAGACGGTGGCCGACTCCAGGTCGACGAAGGAGCCGTAGCCGTCGTGCGCGTTCGGGAAGGTGTCGAACATGACCGGTGGCAGGGTCAGCCAGGGAAAGCCGCCGTACGGGCGGTTGAGCACGTTGACCCGGATCTCCTCCTTGACCACGTCGACCTGGTTGCGCAGGTTCTCCTCGGTCAGCCGTGGGCCGCGCATCCGGTCGGCCTCCAGGAACAGCGCCCGCTCCAGGGCGTTGCTGGGCAGGGTCTCGAAGTAGTCGGTGTAGTCCAGGTGGGTGGAGCCGTTGAAGGTGCCACCCGCCCCCTGCACGTGCCGGAAGTGCGCCAGCTTCTCCAGGTTCTCCGAGCCCTGGAACATGAGGTGCTCGAAGAGGTGGGCGAAGCCGGTGCGCCCCTCGGGCTCCGAGCGGATGCCCACGTCGTAGACGACCGCCACCCCGATCACCGGGGCGCTGCGATCCGGGGTCAGGACCACCCGCAGGCCGTTGCCCAGGGTGAACCGCTCGACCGGGTACTTCGTCGCTGGAATTCTCGATCTCCGGGCCGCCACGGGGTCGACCCTAGCGCGTCGGCACCCCCCACCACCGGCGACCTTCGCCCACCGTCGCGACCGGCACGCGGCACCTTCCCCCGCGAGCGGGTACGGCGTCGGGGACATCCGCCGGCAACCCCACTCATCCGGTAGGGGTTGCCGACTTTTTCGGGACGTACGTCCCGGCATGTGGTCGGCCCTTGACGCCAGTTCACCGAATGCCCCAGTCTCCCTACCGACTAAGTAGGAATACTGCGGATTGGATGGACGATGAGACGTCTCCCCATGCGGCGGTGGGTCTCCCTGACCACCCTCGCCGTCGTCGGCGTGGCGGCCCTGGGCGCCGCCGCCTGCGGCGACGACAGCGAGGGCGCGGGCGGCGGCTCCGGCCCGACGACGCTGCGGCTCGGCTACTTCCCCAACATCACCCACGCGCCGGCGGTGGTCGGGGTGGAGAAGGGCATCTTCGCCGGGAAGCTCGGCGGCGACGTCAAGCTGGAGACGAAGACCTTCAACGCCGGCCCCGCCGCCATCGAGGCGATCTTCTCCGGCGCGCTCGACGCCACGTACATCGGTCCGAACCCGACCGTGAACGCCTTCTCGAAGTCCAAGGGCGAGGCCGTCCGGGTCGTCTCGGGCGCGGCCTCCGGCGGCGTCGCCCTCGTCGTCAAGCCCGAGATCACCTCGGTGGAGCAGCTCCGGGGCCGGAAGATCGCCACCCCGCAGCTGGGCAACACCCAGGACGTGGCCATCCGCCACTGGCTCAAGGAGAAGGGCCTCACGACCACCAAGGAGGGTGGCGGCGACGTCAAGATCATTCCGCAGGAGAACGCCCAGACGGTGGAGACGTTCAACAGCGGGGCCATCGACGGCGCCTGGGTGCCCGAGCCGTTCGTGTCCCGGCTGGTCAACGCCGGGGGCAAGGTGCTCGTCGACGAGCGCGACCTCTGGCCGGACCGGAAGTTCGTGATCACCAACCTGATCGTCAGCACCAGGTTTCTCAAGGCCCACCCCGACGTGGTGAAGAAGCTGGTCGAGGGTCAGGTCGCCGCGAACGAGTTCGTCAACGGCAGGCCCGACGAGGCGCACCAGGCCATCTCCGACCACATCGGGAAGATCAGCGGGAAGCCGCTCGACCTCAAGCTGATCAAGCAGGCCTGGCCGACCCTGGAGTTCACCAACGACCCGATCGCCTCGTCGCTGAAGACCGGCCTCGACCACGCCGTCGCGGTCGGGCTGACCCAGCCGGTCAGCCTCGACGGTCTCTACGACCTGACCCACCTCAACGAGGTGCTCAAGGGCCAGGGCAAACCCGAAGTCGGCCAGCCATGACGTCGACCACGACGGCGCCCCGCAGCGCGACCGGCTCGGTCGCGCTGCACGGCGTCACCAAGGTGTACGGGCGCCGGGCGAACGCCGTCGTCGCCCTGGACGGGGTCTCCCTCGACGTCACGCCCGGCGAGTTCGTCTGCCTGGTCGGGGCCTCCGGCTGCGGCAAGAGCACCCTGCTCAACCTGGTCGCCGGCCTGGACCGGCCGAGCGGCGGGCGGATCACCCTCGACGAGGGCGTCGAGGCGGGCCTGATGTTCCAGGAACCGGCCCTCTTCCCCTGGCTGACCGTCGAGGGCAACGTCGAGGTGCCGCTGAAGCTGCGCGGGCTGCCCCGGGCCGCCCGCCGGGACCGGGTCGCCGAACTGCTGTCGGCCGTGCACCTGGCCGACTTCGGCCGCAAGCGCCCGCACGAGCTCTCCGGCGGCATGCGTCAGCGGGTGGCGCTGGCCCGCACCCTCGCCCTGGACACGCCGGTGCTGCTGATGGACGAGCCGTTCGGCGCGCTCGACGCCATGACCCGCGACATCCTGCACGACGAGCTGGAACGGATCTGGACCGAGCGGCGACCCACCGTGCTCTTCGTGACGCACAACGTCCGCGAGGCGGCCCGGCTCGCCGACCGGATCGTCCTGCTGTCCAGCCGGCCCGGCCGGATCATCTGGTCCACCCCGGTCGACGTGCCCCGGCCGCGCCGCATCGACTCCCCCGAGGTCGCCGCCATCGCCGCCGAGGTCACCGACCGCCTGCGTACGGAGGTGGGCCGCCATGGCCGGTGACACCCTCGCCACCGCCTTGCGCACCGACGCGGAGATCTCGGGGTTGGACGCCCTGGAGCTGGCCGGACGGGAGAAGAGCCGCAGCCGGGCCAGCCGGCTCTGGGCGGCGACCTGGCCGAAGCTCGCCGCCCTCGCCCTCGCCCTCGGCGCCTGGCAGGCCGTGGTCTGGACCGGTTGGAAGCCCGAGTACTCGCTGCCCGGCCCGGCGGCCGTGGGTCAGGAGCTGCTCCGGCAGGTCAGCGGCGTACAGCTCTGGGACGGGCTGGCCACCACCCTGCGCCGGGCGGCCCTCGGCTACCTCTTCTCGGTCGCCGTCGGCCTGCTGCTCGGCCTCGCGGTGGCCCGGTCGCGGATCCTGCGGGCCGCGATCGGCTCGATGATCACCGCGTTGCAGACCATGCCGTCGATCGCCTGGTTCCCGCTGGCGATCCTGCTGTTCGAGCTGAGCGAGAAGGCGATCTTCTTCGTGGTGGTGCTCGGCGCCGCGCCGTCCATCGCCAACGGCGTCATCGCCGGCGTCGACTACGTGCCGCCGCTGCTGCTGCGGGCCGGCCGCAACCTCGGCGCCCGGGGGCTGGACCTCTACCGGTACGTCATCGCGCCCGCCGCGCTGCCGGCCATCGTGGCCGGTCTCAAGCAGGGTTGGGCGTTCTCCTGGCGCAGCCTGATGGCCGGCGAGCTGATCGTGGTCGGCATCTCGCAGACGTCGCTGGGCGCGCAGCTGACCTACTCGCGGGAACTGTCCGACTCACCCTGGCTGATCTCCACCATGATCGTGATCCTGGTGCTGGGCCTCGCGGTGGACGCCGCGTTCGGGGCGGCGGACAAGGCCATCCGGCGTCGTTGGGGTGTGCTGGACCAGGCGGGTCAGTGACGTGTACGTCTCCGCACGCAGCGACTACGCGCTCCGGACCACCCTCGCCGATCTGCTGGGCGCGCGACCGCGCCCGGCCGGCGCCGGGGACACCCGCGCCCGCTGACCGCGCACCGGTTCCCGCGCCGACGGGCCGACGGCGGGCAGGTGGGGCCCGGCGACGGTCAGCCGGCGGTGGTCGCCGGCCGCTCCGTCGGGCTGCGAAGCTCGACGGGAGCGGCCGGCGCGGCCCCCTCCCGGGTGGCGTGCCACGGCGTGAACACCGCGACCGTGGCGAGCAGCAGCCCGGCCAGCGCCACCGCGAGCACCAGCAACAGTTCCCGCACCGCGCCCGAGCTGGCGTCGCCCCCCATGATCTACCCCTCCCCGCCGGGCGGTCCCGCGCCCGGATCTTCCCCCACCCTCAGCTTCCACCACCCACGGCGGCGGAAACAGTCACCGATCGGACGCAACATCCGCTGATTCCAGACTCAGCCGGCTCCGGGCACGAGTGCCCGGAGCCGGCTGAGGAGCAGGGAGTAGAGGGTCGGTCAGGAGGCGTGCGGGGTGCGGGGACGGCGCGAGCGACGGGGCCGGCCCGAGGCGCGGTGCGGAGCCCGACCACCCTCGCCGCCACGACCGCCCGACCGGCCACCGGCGGAACCCGCGGTGGTCGCCTGCGGCGGGGGCGGCGCGATCGTCACCGGCACGCCGGACGGTTCCCGGGCACCGGTGACCCGGGCCAGGGCCTCGTCGCCGGGACGCACCTGGACGGACTCGGGACGGATACCGGCGGTGGACATCAACCGCGACACGTCCCGGCGCTGCTCCGGCAGGACCAGCGTGACCACCGTGCCGGACTCCCCCGCCCGGGCGGTACGCCCGCCACGGTGCAGGTAGTCCTTCGCCTCGGTGGGCGGATCCACGTTGACCACCATGTCCAGCCCGTCGACGTGGATGCCCCGGGCCGCCACGTCGGTGGCGACCAGCGCCGTCACCTGCCCGGTGCGGAACTGCTCCAGGATCCGGGTGCGCTGCGGCTGCGACTTGCCGCCATGCAGCGCGGCCGCGCGTACCCCCTTGGCGAGCAGCTGGCGGGCGAGCCGGTCGGCGCGGTGCTTGGTGCCCATGAACATGATGGTGCGGCCCTCACGGGCGGCGATCCAGGTCAGCGCGGCCGGCTTGTCCACCGCGTCGACGTGCAGCACGTGGTGGGTCATCGCAGTCACGGTGGCGGTGCCCGGGTCCACCGAGTGCGAGACCGGGTTGCTGAGGAAGCGGCGCACCAGGCGGTCCACGCCGCCGTCGAGGGTGGCCGAGAAGAGCATCCGCTGCCCGTTCGGGGCGACCTGCTCCAGCAGCTTGGTGACCTGCGGCAGGAAGCCCATGTCGGCCATCTGGTCGGCCTCGTCGAGCACGGTGATGCCGACCTGGTCCAGCCGGGCGTCACCGCGGTTGATCAGGTCGTGCAGCCGGCCGGGGGTGGCCACGACCAGCTCGGCGCCGGCGCGCAGGGCGTCGGCCTGGCGTTGCAGCGAGAGCCCGCCGACGACGGTGGCGCAGCGCAGCCCGACGGCGCGGGCGTACGGGTCGAGCGCGGTGGTGACCTGCTGGGCCAGCTCACGGGTCGGCACCAGCACCAGGGCCAGCGGACGGCCCGCGCGGGCCCGACGGCCGGCGATGCGGGACAGCAGGGGAAGCCCGAAGGCGAGCGTCTTGCCGGAGCCGGTGCGGCCGCGGCCGAGCACGTCGCGGCCGGCGAGCGAGTCCGGCAGGGTCGCCGACTGGATCGGGAACGGCTCGGTGATGCCCTGGGCGGTCAACTCGGCGAGAAGCGCCGGAGCCAGCCCGGTAAGGGCGAACGAGGGTACGACGGTGGTCAAGCGGAAGCCTTCCTCGACGCGGCACGTGTCGAGGGAGGGCGCCGGAGACGGCGCTGTCACCGGCGGAGCAGGCCGCGGGTGACTCACAAGCACGAACCGAAAGGGGTACGGGCCCCGGCCCGCCGCCGTTCGCCGCCTGCTCACGCAGGTCGACGGGGCGGCGGACCGGTCCCGTCACCGACGCCCGGAGGGCGCGGTGGGTGTTACCTGGAAGATCCGAAGATCAGAGCGGGCGGATGTTCTCCGCCTGCGGGCCCTTCTGGCCCTGGGTCACCTCGAACTCGACCCGCTGGTTCTCGTCCAGGCTCCGGTAGCCGGAGGACTGGATCGCCGAGAAGTGGGCGAAGACGTCGGCGCCGCCGCCGTCCGGGGTGATGAAGCCGAAGCCCTTGTCAGCGTTGAACCACTTGACGGTGCCAATAGCCATTTTTGTTTCGTCTCCTTGACGGAACGTCGAACCCGCACTTGTTGCGGGCTCGAAGAGGAGCGCGCCACGCGGAACTGCCTGGCTCGCTTGTCGCTTCTGGTCGCCCCGCCCGGAGAACTCCGGACACAACAAAGAGCGCCTGGGCCACAATCCTCCAGGCGCACACAGAGTCTCTGGGAACCATAACTGCAACGCGACCAACCTATCACGGATTCGGCTCCGCGCCACCGTCTGCCGGAATTTCCGGTACGGAGGCGATCAGCGCGGTCAGGCCGTCGCCGTCGAGCAGGTCCGCCGGGCGCACCGTCACCCCGTCCCGCACGTAGTGGAACGCGGCCCCCACCCGCTCCACCGGCACCCCGGCCAGCTCCGCCCAGGCCAGCCGGTAGACCGCGAGCTGCACGGCGGCCACGTCGGCGGCGGCGCCGACGGGCTGCCGGCCGGTCTTCCAGTCCACCACGTCGAACCGCCCGCCCGGACGGGCGAAGACGGCGTCCATCCGCCCCCGGACCACCACTCCGGCGATCACCGTGGCGAAGGGCACCTCGACCTCGACCGGCACCCGGTCGGCCCACTCGCTGGTCAGGAAGCGTTCCTGGAGTTCGGCCAGCGCCTCGTCCGGCGCGGCGTCCGCGTCGGCCGCGCCCGGCAGCTCGTCAAGGTCGAGCAGCCGGTCGGCGCCGAACCGCTGCTCCAGCCAGGTGTGGAAGGCGGTGCCCCGGCGGGCGTACGGATTGGGCTCGGTGGGCACCGGGCGGCGCAGCGCGCGGGCCAGCGCCACCGGATCCCGGCGCAGCGCCACCAGCTGGGTCACCGACAGGTGGCCGGGCAGGGCCACCTCGACCGCGCCGGACTGCCGGGTCAACTCGGCCCGCTCGGCGAGCAGCAGGTCGGCCTCCCGCCGCCACCGCACCACGTCCGCGTCGTCGGCCGGCCCGTCCAGGCCCTCGCCGGCGGTGCCGTCGCCGTCGGCCGGCGGTCGCCCGGCCGTGTCGCCGTCAGCCGGCGGTCGCCCGGCCGTGTCGCCGTCAGCCGGCGGTCGCCCGGCCCCGTCGCCGTCGGCGAGGAAGCGGCGGACCAGGGCGGCCGCCTCGGCCAGCGCCGGCCGGCGGGCGCCCAGCGGATCGGCCGGCCACTCGGCACGCAGCACCACCTCGGTCGTCGGGTTGACGGCGTCGCCCGGCGGCTCCGGCGCCCACTCGTCGACCAGGTGCCCCGCGCCGGCGTCCAGGCAGGCGTCGTGCACCTCCCGCAGCAGCACCGACGGGCCGCGCGGCCGTTTCGTGCCCTCGCCCCACCAGTAGCCCGAGCAGAGCAGCAACCGGCGGGGCCGCGTCACCGCCACGTACGCCAGCCGGCGCTCCTCCCGCTCGTCGTGCGCCCGCCAGGCGTCGGTGAAGTTCTCGACCGCCCGGGCCACCGCCCGCTGGTCCCCGGCCTCCGCCAGACCCAGCTGCGGCAGCCCGTCGGCGTCACCGCGCAGCGGGAACGGCAGCACGCCCAGCCCGCCCAGCCAGTGGTCGGAGTTGCGCACCGGTCCCGGCCAGACGCCCCGGCTCAGCCCGGCCACCGCCACCACGTCCCACTCCAGGCCCTTCGCGGCGTGCGCGGTGAGGATCTGCACCGCGCCCTCCACCACCTCCACCTCGCCCGGGGTGAGGCCGCGCTCCTCGTCCTCGGCGGCGGCCAGGTAGGCCAGGAAGCCCGACAGGGTGGCCCCCGGGGTCTCCCCGCTGAACCGGGCGGCCACGTCGCCGAGCGCGTCCAGGTGCCCCCGGGCCAGGCCGGCATCGCCGGCCCCGTCCCGGCCCGCCCGCACCGCCACCTCCACGTCCAGGCCGATCGTCCGCTCGATGTCCGCGATCAGCTCCGGCAGGGACTGGTCCAGCCGGTAGCGCAGCAGGCCCAGCTCCCGGGCGTACGCCCGCAGCCGCGCGTAGCCCTCCGCCGAGTAGGCCTGTGCCGGGCCCAGGTCGGCCAGCGCCTCGACCAGCGTCGCCTCGTCGAGCAGGTCCGGGCTGATCTCCGGGGTGCCGTCGTCGGCCAGCCTGCGCCGCGCCGCCGCGATGGCCTTCGCCCGGCGGTGCAGGGCCACCAGGTCGCGGGGGCCGATCCGCCAGCGTGCGCCGGTCAGCAGGCGCAGCAGCGCGGCCCCGTCCGTCGGATCGGCCAGCACCCGCAGCGTGCACACCACGTCGCGCACCTCGGGGGTGTCCAGCAGACCGCCCAGGCCGACCACCTCGACCGGCAGGCCGCGGTCGCGCAGTGCCGACTCGATCGCCGGGATCTGGCTGCGCAGCCGCACGAGCACGGCGGTCGTGGGCCGCTGCGCCACCGGGATGTGCTCGGGCAGCACGCCGGGCATTCCCGCCGCGCCCCGCCAGGCGTGCAGCACGCTGTCGGCGATCCAGTCGGCCTCGTCGGCGTACGTCCGCAGCAGGGCGCAGTGGACGGTGCCGCCGGCGGCGCCGCGGGCGCTGCGGTGCGGGACCGGTTCCCTGACGCTCATCGCCGCGTGCAGCTCCGGCACCCGGGCACCGGCGGCCCGCAGCGGGGTGGCCAGGGCGTTGGCGACGCCCAGGATCTCGGGCCGGTTGCGCCAGCTCGTGGTGAGGCTCAGCACCTCGGCCGGCGTGCCGTCGCCACGGGCGAACTCCGTCTGGAAGCGGTCCAGGGTGCCGGCGCTCGCCCCCCGCCAACCGTAGATCGACTGGCACGGGTCGCCGACCGCCGTCACCGGGTGCCCGCCGCCGAAGAGCGCGTTGAGCAGCACCACCTGGGCGTGGCTGGTGTCCTGGTACTCGTCGAGCAGCACCACCCGGAAGCGATCCCGCTCGATCTCGCCGACGCCCGGGTGTTCCCGGGCCACCCGCGCCGCCCGGGCGAGCTGGTCGGCGAAGTCCATCGCCTCGAAGTCCTCCTTGCGCCGGGCGTACGCGCGGACCAGCGGGAGCAGCTTCAGCCGGGTCTGCTGCAGTTGCAGCGCCTTTCGCACGTCGGCGTAGACCCGGCCGGGGCGCGCCTGCACCTCGGCGAAGAAGCGGCCCGTCCACGCGGCCAGCGCGTCCGGGTCGACCAGGTGCTCGTCCAGCTCGCCGGCGAGCGCCAGCACCGCGTCGGTGACCGTGCTCGGCATCCGGTCCACCCCGGACATGTCGCCGTCGTAGTTGCGCACCAGCAGGTCGACGAGCTGCCAGCGGGACGCCTCGGTGAGCAGCCGGGTCGACGGCTCGTAGCCGGCCCGCAGCCCGTGCTCGGTGACGATCCGGCCGGCGTACGAGTGGTAGGTGGAGACCGTCGGCTCCCCGGCCAGCGGGTCGTCGAGCGGGTCGCGCCCCCGCCGCCCGAGCCGGCGCACCAACTGGTCCAGCCGGGTACGCACCCGGTGCGCCAACTCCCCGGCGGCCTTGCGGGTGAAGGTGAGCCCCAGCACCTGCTCCGGGCGCACGTACGAGTTGGCGACCAGCCAGACCACCCGGGCGGCCATCGTCTCGGTCTTGCCGGACCCGGCGCCCGCGACCACCAGCAGCGGCTCGACGGGGGCGGCGATGATCGCCGCCTGTTCCCGGGTCGGCGCGGGCAACCGCAGCAGCTTCGCCAGCTCCACCGGGGTGTACCGGGGGCCGGCGTCGGCGACCCGGGGCACCGGGGCCGCGCTGCTGAACAGGGCGGGCTGCGTCACCGCACTGCCTCAGTTCGCGACTGCGGGGCTCGCACGCTCACTCCTCGCGCTCACGGTGCCGCCCTGGCTCGCGACTGCGGGGCTCGCAAGCTCACTCCTCGCGCTCACGGTGCCTCCGGTCGGCGGGTAATCGGCGGCTCGACCACCTGGCGGCCCTGCCCGGAGACCGGGCAGCTCGTCCGCACCGGGCAGACCCGGCACTTGGAGTTGGCGACAGCGGCGAAGGTGGCGGCGGCCATCGTATCGGCGGTGCGCCGCACCAGCGCCGTCGCCCAGCCGGCCTCCGGGCCCTCCCCGGCCGGCGGCTGGTTCTGCTCCTTCGCGTCCTTCGCGCCGGTGCCGAGCTGCACCAGGGCCGCTCCCCCGGACTCCTCGCCGAAGTCGACGAAGGCGCCCGCCTCCACTGCCGCCTGGTAGGCGCCGAGCTGAGGGTGCTCGGGCAGGTCGTTGGCCGTGACGGCGGTGGACTTGCCGGTCTTCAGGTCGATCACGACCAGCCGGCCGTCCTCGTCGACCTCCAGCCGGTCCACCCGACCGACCAGCTCGACCGGGCGCTGCGGGTCGTCGAGGCGCACCGCGAACTCGTGCTCGATGGCGAGCAGCCGGCGCGGGTTCGCGGCCAGCCAGCGCAGCAGCTTGTCCACCATCTCCTCGGCGCGGCTACGCTCCGGCCCGACCATCCAGCGGGCCGCCAGCTCGATGGCGTCGAACCGGGCGGCGACGTAGTCCAGCAGCGCGCCCCGGTCGGCGCTGGCGTCCTCGGCGAGCATCGCGGCGGCGTGCACGAGGTTGCCGACCCCCTGCGCGGCGCTGGCGGGCGGGCTGCCACCGTGCCGCTCCAGCAGCCAGCGCAGGCTGCACCGCAGCGCGCTCTCCATCGCCGACGGGGTGACCCGGACGGGTGCCCCCTCGTCGACGAGCGGGCGGTCGTCGGAAAGCTGCCGCAGCCCCCACCAGTCGTCCGGGTGGGCACCGGCCACCCCGGCGGCGGCGAGCCGGGCCAGCTCGACCGCCGCCGCCTGCCGCCGGGCGTAGGGCGCGTCGGGGTCGCTGACCGCGGTACGCAGCTCCGCCACCAGCGCCGGCAGGGTCAGCGCCCGGGGTGGGCGGCTCACCGGCAACGCGCCCGGCCGGTCCGGTTCCTCGTCGGCATCCACGGGAGCGCCGTCGCCCGGACCGATGGGCGCGGTCGGACCGGTCGGGTCGGTCGAGTCGGTCGAGTCGGTCGGACCGGTCGGGTCGGTGGGCGCGGGCGGGTCGGTGGGCGGGTCGGTCGGGCCCAGCTCGTAGAGGAACCGGCTCGGCTGTTCCTCGTGGTCGTCGCCGCCCACCGCAGCGGAGGCGACCGCGCTGACCAGCAGCCGTCGCCGGGCCCGGGTCACCGCGACGTGGAACAGCCGGCGCTCCTCGTCGAGCAGCGCCGAGGTCTGCCCGACCAGGGCGGCCACCCGGCCGGCCCCGGCCGTCCTGCCGGCCAGCACGTCGACCAGGCGCTCCGAGCCGAGCAGGCTGCCGCGTAGCCGCAGGTCGGGCCAGACGCCCTCCTGCACCCCGGCGACCGCCACGAGGTCCCACTCGAGGCCCTTCGCGGCGTGGGCGGTGAGCAGCCGCACCGCGTCCCCCCGGTCGGCGGTCGGGGCGAGGGTGTCGGCCGGCAGGTCCTGGCCGAGGACGTGGTCGAGGAAGACCTCCGTACGCGCGCCGGGCAGCCGGTCGGTGAACCGGGCCGCCGCGTCGAAGAGCACCATCACGGCGTCGAGGTCACGGTCGGCCGCCTCGGCGCGACGGCGTCGTGCGACGTCGCCCTCGCCGGACACCGTCTGGCCGCGGCCGGTCGCCGCCGACCACAGCTCCGCGAGCCCGCTGGCCCGCCAGACCGCCCAGAGCACGTCCTCCGCCGTGGCGCCGGCCCGAGCGGCGGCCTCGCGGGCGACGGCCAGCAGGCCGGCGACCGTCTGCGCCGGCTCCGCCCAGTGCCGCTCGATGCCGGCCAGCTCCGCCGGATCGCGCAGCGCCTCCACGATCAGCTCCCCGGAGGGGCGGCGGTCGCCGCCGGCCAGCGCCAGGGCCCGCAGCCCCTGCCGCAGGCGCCGCTCCGCCAGCGGATCGGCGCCGCCGAGCGGCGAGTGCAGCAGGGCGACGGCGGCCTCCTCGTCGAGCCGCTCGGGTTCCAGGGCGCAGCGCAGCAGGAGCAGCAGCGGCGCGACCGCCGGTTGCAGGTGCAGCGGCAGGTCCTCGCCGTGCACGACGGTGGGCACCCCGGCGGCGTGCAGGGCGCGTTGCAGCGACGGCAGCTGCCGCCCGGTGGAGCGCACCAGCACGGCCATCTCCGACCAGGGCACGCCGCCGAGCAGGTGCGCCTCGCGCAACGCGTGCGCCAGCCAGGCCGCCTCGCTGGTGGCCGAGCGGAAGGTTCGTATCTCGACCGCGCCGGGCGGCGCGTCGGGCAGCGGGTGCAGCCGGCGGTGCGCCGCCGGGCCACGCAGCCGCCGCGCCAGCCGGCCGGACGCGGCGAGCAGCCGGGCGCCGGCCCGGTAGGAGGTGGCGAGCACCACCTGCGCCGCGGGTGCCCCCGAGGCGGTGCGGAAGCGGTGCGGGAACGTCGCCACCCCGGCCGGGTCGGCGCCCCGGAACGCGTACGTGGAGGAATCCGGGTCGGCGAACGCGACCAGCGGCTTGCCGCCCCCGGCCACCGTCGCGAGCAGGTCCTGCTGGGCCGGGTCGGTGTCGGCCAGCTCGTCGACGTAGACGTGGGCGAGCCGGCGGCGCTCGGCCGCGAGCAGGTCGGGGTCGTCGAGCAGCATCCCGGTGGCGGCCCGGACCAGCTCGGCCGGGTCGTACGCCACGGAGCCCCGGTTGCTGACGTCACGCAGGGCGAGCACGGCAACGTATTCCCGCAGGAAGCGCGCGGCGGCCGGCCAGTCGGCGCGGCCGAGCTTCTCGCCCAACCGGGCCAGCTCGACGGGGCCCACGCCCCGCTCGGCGGCGCGCATCAGCAGGTCGCGCAGCTGCGCCGCGAAGGCCCGGGTGCGCAGCGCGGGGCGCAGGTCCTCCGGCCAGCCCACGGGGTCGTCGTCGGGTTCCTCGCCGACCACGTCGAGCAGCTCGCGGATGATCAGATCCTGCTCCGGGCCGGTGAGCAGCCGGGGGGACGGCTCGCCGCGCTCGGCCGCGGCCCGGCGCAGCAGACCGAAGGCGTAGGCCGGGAGGGTGCGCACCAGCGGCTCGCGCAGCACGCGGTGTCCGTCCTCGGCGACCCGGGCCTCGATCCGCTGGCGCAGTGCGGTGGCGCCCCGGCGGCCGAAGGTGAGCACCAGGATCCGCTCCGGGTCGACGCCCTCGGCCACCCGGGCGGCGACGGCCTCGACCAGCGTGGCCGTCTTGCCCGTGCCGGGGCCGCCGAGCACCAGCATCGGGCCGTCGGTGTGCGCCACGATCTCGGCCTGGCGCGGGTCGGCCAGGCGCACCACCCTCCGCCGCGTGTCGCCGCCGGTCGGCTCGGCGGGCGGCCGCGCACCACCGGTCGGCCCCACGGACCGACCGTCCCCCCGGGCCGACCCGTCGGGCCGGTGGTCCCCCCGGACCGCCTCGACGGGCCGGCGCACCAGCCGGTACGCCTGCATCCGTCCATCCCACCATGCCCGTACGACACACCCGCCCCGCCACCCCGCCCGCCGTCCCCGGACGCACCACCCAGCTGGAGCCGGCGTCGATCATGAGACTGGCCGCGCGAATCACCCCTTTCGTCCCCGCCAACCTCATGATCGACGCGGAGGGACGGAGGAGGGACGGGCTGGGGTGGGGCGGGGTCAGGTCAGGCGGACCTCCAGGGCGTCCAGGGCGGCGGGGACCGTGTCGGCCACGGTGAGCAGGCCGAGGCCGGCCGGCTTGAGGAACGCCTGGTCGGCCAGCGCGCCCAGCCAGTCCAGCACCGGGCGGTAGAAGCCGTCGGTGTCGACCAGCACCATCGGCTTGGCATGCAGCGCCAGGGTGGCGGTCGTCCAGACCTCGAAGAGCTCGTCGAGGGTGCCGAGCCCGCCCGGCAGGGTGAGGAACGCGTCCGACTTGTCGATCATGAGGGTCTTTCGGCTGGCCATCGAGTCGGTGACGAGCAACTCGTCCGACGCCAGGTCGGCGACCTCCAGGTCGACCAGCGACTGCGGAATCACCCCGACCGTCCGGCCGCCCGCGGAGCGCGCCCCGTCGGCCAGCGCCCCCATCATGCCGACGCACCCGCCGCCGCTGACGAGGGTGTGCCCGCGCCGGGCGATCTCCGCGCCCGTCTCGGCGGCGAGGTCCAGCCAGCGCTGGTCGAGCGTACGGGAGGAGGCGCAGAACACGCAGATCGCCGCCACGTCAGCGCTTCCGGTTCTCGTCGCCCGCCTCGGCGGCGGCCTGCTGGTCGGCGGCGGCGACGGCGACGGCCTCCTCGCGGACCGCTTCCTGCTCGACGTTGAGGGCGGCCTCGGCCTCCACGATGTGCCGGACCGCCGCGTCGACGTCGTCGGTCACCCGAATGAGGTCCAGGTCGACCGGGCCGATCTTGCCGTCGGTGGCCATCGTGTCCCGCAGCCAGTCGAGCAGGCCGCTCCAGTAGGCCGAGCCCATCAGCACCACGGGGAACCGGGTGACCTTGCCCGTCTGCACCAGGGTCAGCGCCTCGAAGAGTTCGTCCATGGTGCCGAACCCGCCGGGCAGCACGACGAACGCCTGGGCGTACTTGACGAACATGGTCTTGCGGGCGAAGAAGTAGCGGAAGTCGATGGCCAGGTCGACCCAGTCGTTGAGGCCCTGCTCGAAGGGGAGTTCGATGCCGAGACCGACCGACAGGCCGCCGGCCTCGCTGGCCCCCCGGTTGGCCGCCTCCATCACGCCCGGCCCACCGCCGGTGATCACCGCGTAGCCGGCCCGGGCCAGGGCCGCGCCCAGCGCCTCGGCCAGCTGGCACTCCGGGCTCTCCGGAAGGCTGCGCGCGGAACCGAACACGCTCACCGCCGGGGGCAGGTCGGCGAGGGTGTCGAAGCCCTCGACGAACTCGGAGAGGATGCGCAGCGCCCGCCAGGCGTCCTTGGTCTTCCAGTCGCCGCGCCCCCGCGAATCGAGCAGGCGCTGATCGGCGGTGCTGCTCGTGATCGCCTGCCGTCGCAGCGTCACGGCCCCCCGGTGCCGCTCCTGTCCCGGCTCGCGGCCGGCCTCCCGCCCGTTGCTCTGACCCATGGGAGCCACCGTAGTGGAGTGGCACCCGCCAGGTGCGGGCACCACGAGCCGGACCTGCGCCGACCGGGAACGACGGGTGCCAGCGACGGACCGGGCGGCCTCGGAGTGCGGGCGACAACGAGCCGGACAGCCGGCGGAGACGGGTCCGGCGGCGGTCGCGGAACTTTTTTTCGGATCTTGGGCAACTAATTCGGTCGCCCGGACGTCTTACTATTCACATACCGGGTATGCCCCGGCGCGCGCCTTCGGGGGAGGAGTCAGCGTGATCAGCAACAACGAGATGATCCGGATCCGACGTCAGATGCAGCGCCGCATCCGCGACGTGGTGGCCGAGCGCCGCCGCGCCCGCCTGATGGAACCGTCCACCGACCAGGGCGGTCAGACCGACGCCCGGCCCGCCGCCGACGCGTCCACCACCGTCTGAGCCGCAGGCACACGTGCACGGAGGGTCCGCGTCGAACGACGCGGACCCTCCGTTCCTGCGTGGGGCGCTCCGCCCCGGGTGTGCAGCCGGGGAGTCGCCGGCCCGTCAGGCGGAGGCGAGCCAGCGGCGCAGCGTGGCGGCGCCCTCGATGATCTTGCTGATCTCGACGTGCTCGTCGGGGTGGTGGGCCAGGTTCGGGTCGCCCGGGCCGAAGTTCAGCGCCGGGATGCCCATCGCGGCGAACCGGGCCACGTCCGTCCAGCCCAGCTTGCCGATCGGCGCGGCACCGACCGCCGCGAGGAACTCCTGGGCGGGTGCCGCCTCCAGCCCGGGCGCAGCGCCGGCCGCCGCATCCGTGACCCGCACCTCGAAGCCGGCGAAGACCTCGCGCAGGTGCGCCTCGGCCTCGGCCGGGGTCCGGTCCGGCGCGAACCGGTAGTTGACCTCGACCTCGCACCGGTCGGGCACCACGTTGCCGGCCACGCCGCCGTGGATGCGGACCGCGTTCATGCCCTCCCGGTAGTCGCAGCCGTCGATGGTGACCCGGCGCGCCTCGTAGGCGGCCAGCCGGTCGAGCACCTCGCCGGCCGCGTGGATCGCGTTCACCCCGTGCCAGGAGCGGGCCGAGTGGGCGCGTACGCCGGTGGTGGTCACGACCGAGCGCATGGTGCCCTGGCAGCCGGCCTCGACGATGCCGTGCGTCGGCTCCAGCAGCAGCGCGAAGTCCGCCTCCAGCCACTGCGGGTACGCCTCGGCGACCAGGAAGAGGCCGTTGTACTTCTGCTCGATCTCCTCAGCCTCGTAGAAGAAGTACGTCACGTCGTAGCGCGGGTCCGGCAGGTGCACCGCCAGGTGCAACGCGTACGCCACCCCGGACTTCATGTCGGAGGTGCCGCAGCCGTACATCAGGTCGCCGCGCGTGGTCGACGGGAAGTTGTTGTTCAGCGGCACCGTGTCCAGGTGACCGGCGAGCACCACCCGCTGGTCGCGGCCCAGGTCGGTCCGGGCCATCACCGTGTTGCCGTGCCGGTACGTGCTCAGGTGCGGTACGCCCCGCAGCACCTGCTCCACACAGTCGGCGATCGCCTTCTCGTTGAGGGACACGGACTCCATGTCGACCAGCGCGCGGGTCAGCGCCACCGGATCGGCCAGGACCTCGGGGGTCAGCGGGTTCTCCATGGTTCGCACGGTACCGTCAGTTCTGGCGAGCGCGCGGGGCGAGCGTTCCCGGGCGGCCCGCGCGGGACGCGGGGCGCGGAGGGCTCGCCGGTCCGCAGCACGAATCGAGAGGTGAATCAGTGACGTCCGAATCCGCCTGGGGCATCGGCCTGGCCACCGTGACCGCTGACGGCCAGGTGCTCGACACCTGGTACCCGACCGGCAAGCTGGGCCTCGGCAAGCTGCCGCTGGTCGCCGGCGAGGACGAGGCGGACGTGCTGGACCTGCCGCCGGGAGCGGTCGGCGACCGGGCGCTGCCCGGGCTGCGTACCGTCCAGGTGGTCACCGTGATCGGCTCGCTGGACGACCCGATCGCCGACGCCGCCGACGCGTACCTGCGGCTGCACCTGCTCTCCCACCGCCTGGTGCTACCCAACGAGCTCAACCTCGACGGCATCTTCGGCAAGCTGGCCAACGTGGCCTGGACATCCGCCGGGCCGTGCCCCCCGGAGCGGGTCGACGAGCTGCGGGTCATCGAGCGGGCCGCCGGCCGCCACCTGGCCGTGTACGGGGTGGACAAGTTCCCCCGGATGACCGACTACGTGGTGCCGTCGGGCGTGCGGATCGCCGACGCGGACCGGGTGCGCCTCGGCGCGCACCTGGCGGCCGGCACCACGGTCATGCACGAGGGCTTCTGCAACTTCAACGCCGGCACGCTCGGCACCTCCATGGTCGAGGGGCGCATCGTGCAGGGCGTGGTGGTCGGCGACGGCTCCGACGTCGGCGGCGGCGCCTCGATCATGGGCACCCTCTCAGGCGGCGGCACCGACAGGGTCCGCATCGGCGAGCGCAGCCTGATCGGCGCGAACGCCGGCGTGGGCATCTCGCTCGGCGACGACTGCAAGGTGGAGGCCGGCTGCTACATCACGGCCGCCTCCAAGATCACGCTGCCGGACGGCCGGGTGGTCAAGGCCCGCGAGCTGTCCGGGGTGGACAACCTGCTGTTCTGGCGCAACTCGGTCACCGGCGCGCTGGAGGCGAAGCAGCGCAGCGGCCGGGGCATCGAGCTGAACGCTGCGCTGCACGCCAACGACTGACGGTCGCCCCGCCGGGTCCGCGGTCGGCCGCGGACCCGGCGGGGGTACGCCTCAGCGCAGGCGGTACGCCTGGATGACGCGCTGGGTGACCGTGTTGCCGGCGGTGTCCCGGGCGGTGGCCCGCAGCGAGACGTGTCCGGTGCCGGCCGGGTGGTGCACGGTGGCCGTCCAGCCGTCCCCGCCGGCGCGGACCCGGGCCCGCTGCCAGGTCTTCCCGCCGTCGTAGGAGGCGTCGACCGTCAGCGCGGCGATCCGCGCCCTGGGCGCGCCCGGCTGCCGCTGCACCTGGACCGGGATCGCGAAGCTCCGGCCCGCCGGGGCGGCGTTGTCCCGGTCGAGCCGGGGCGCGAACCGGATCGCCGACGCCGGCAGCGCGGCCGGGTCGTCCCCGCCGACGTGCCGGGACCGGAACGTCCACGTGGCGGCAACCTCGGTGGCGAGGTCGGTGAAGCTCCGCTTCGACAGCACCTCCAGCCGGTAGTCGGCCGCGCCCGGCGGCACGTCGAACCCGCCGTACGCCCCCTCGGGCGTCTCCCCGACCAGCACGCCGTTGCGGTAGAGGGCGGTGCGGGCGGTGTCGGCGAGCGAGCCTCCCGCGTGCCCCTCGGCGTCGCTGTGCAGCGGCAGGCCCACCTCGATGCGGTCGCCCTGCCGGATGATCCCCGCCACCGGGAACGACGGCCCGTACGGCGCGCTGTTCCAGCTCTCCCGGTAGTGCCGCCCGGGGCGCAGGCTGCGCGCCTCGGAGGAGAGGATCGCCTTGAGGTCGGCCCAGCCCTCGTCGGTCGGCACCCCGAAGTCCAGCTCGGAGTACCAGCGCACGCCCCGCGTGTTGTAGTGCTCGACCCGCTGCCCCGGCGTGGCGGTACGCAGGCCGACCGCCCAGCCGCCGACGTCGGGCTCGCGCTGCGCGAAGACCAGACGGTCGGTGACCAGCCCCGGGCTGCCGCCGTTGAACCGGTGGGTGACCGTGGCCAGGTCCTTCGCCCGGTAGTGCCGGACGAAGCCGGTCGGCATCCGGCCCGGCACGCCCTCGCTCAGGGCGTAGAGGTAGGGGCTGCTCGCCGCTTCGAGGTCGGCCCACTGGCTGCTGACCGTGGCGATGAACCGCTCACCGGACGCCGGTTGCCCGAGGCCGAGGGTGTGCAGGCCGTCGAAGTCGGAGTCCAGCAGGCCGAAGGCGTAGCTGCCCGTCTCGGCGAGGAAGATCGCCTCGGTGACGACGAGCGCCGGGGTGGCCGAGCGCTGCGGGACGCTCATCCGGACCGGCCTGCCCCGACGGGCGTCGAGGGTGATCCGCGTGTCCCCGGCGACCACCAGCTCCGGCTGGACGATCTGGGTGAGCGCGGTGACCTCCTCGCCGGCCACGTCGTACACGTAGCTGACCAGCCCGTACCGGCCCTTGGGGAGCCGCAGCTCGGCGGTGCCGTCGGGGTCGTACAGGTCGTACGGGTCGAGCTTGTCCAGCGAGACCAGCGTGGTGCTGTGCTCGCCGGCGACCGCGCCGGCGCGGTTCAGGTGCCGGGCGGTCACCGTGTAGCTCTCCACCTCCCGGTGCACGGCCAGCGGGGTGACGGCCACGACCGTGCCGCCGGAGCGGGCGACGATCCGGCCGGTGTAGTGGCCGTCCGGGCCGTCGACGCGGGTGTCGGCGGTGACGGTGGCGCTCGCCGTGCCGCCGCCCGGCACGGCGATCCGGCTCGCGCCGAGGGTGAACATGCCGGCCGGGGCCGGCCTGCCGTCCGGGCCGGTCGCCTCCACGGCCAGGTCCAGGTCGGTCGTGGTCGCGCCGTCGTTGCGCCAGGTCACCGTGCGGGTGATCGGGGTGTCGTCGCCGTGCGGCCAGAGTGCCCGCCCGAGCGACACGCTGGGCGGATCGCTGGTCACCGTCTGGCGGACCGCGCTGGCCAGGTCGACCCGCCCGGCCCCCTGCTCGTACGCGGTCAGCTCGGGGTTCGGCTTCGCCGAGGACATCAGGAGGGCCTTGAGCCGGTCGGCCTTCCAGTCGGCGTGCTGCTGGGCGAGCAGCGCCGCCGCGCCGCTGACGTGCGGAGCGGCCATCGAGGTGCCCGAGAGCGAGACGTACCCGTTGCCGGCCGGGTCGCCGATCGCCCCGTCCTTGCTGCGCGCCGCCACGATCTCCACCCCGGGGGCGGTGATGTCGGGCTTGAGCGCGTCGTCACCGGTGCGGGGGCCACGGCTGGAGAAGTCGGCGAGATCGTCGTCGCGGTCGACGGCGCCCACCGAGAGGGCGGCGTCGGCGGTGCTCGGCGAGCTGACCGGCGAGAACCGGCCGGAGTTGCCCGCGCTGATCACGAAGAGGGCGCCGGTCTGCGCGGTGAGCGTGTTGACGGCCTCCTCCAGCGGGTCCACCTCCGGGGTGTCGAAGCCGCCGAGACTGAGGTTGATCACGTGGGCCCGCTGCTCGACCGCGGCCCACTGCATCCCGGCGAGGATCGCCGACTCGGTGCAGCCGTACGTCTCGCAGACCTTGCCGTCGAGCAGCGTCGCGTCCGGGGCCACGCCCTGGAGGCGCCCGCCGGAGGCGGCGCCGCTGCCGGCCACGATGGAGGCGACGTGGGTGCCGTGCCCGACCACGTCGCCCGGGGCGGACTCCTCGGTGAAGTTGCGCACCTGGGCCACCCGACCGGTCAGGTCCGGGTGCGTGGCGTCGATCCCCGTGTCCAGCACCGCGACCCGCACGCCCCGGCCGGTGTATCCGGCCCGGTGTGCCTCGGGGGCGCCGATCTGCGGCACGCTGTGGTCGAGCGTGAGCTGTCGTCGGCCGTCGAGCCAGATCCGGTCGGCACCCCCTGCCGCGCCGACCCTCCTGTCGGTGGCGGTGACCGCCGCCCAGACCTGCGCGGCCCGCCGCTTGCTCGCCGTGGCGGCGAGCCCGCCGACGGCGGGCAGTTCGCGGGTGACCGTCACCCCGGCGGGCACGGCCGAGCGCCGGGCCGCGCCGTAGCCGCCGGTGATCAGCAGCGGCAGGTCGTCGCGCCGGGCGTCGTCGTAGCCGGCGGCGACCAGTTCGGTGACGTCGAACAGCCGCCGGTCGACCCGACCGTCCCGGATCACCGCCAGGGCGTCCTCGGGCACGACGGAGAGGTGACCCCGGTCGCGGCGGGTCAGGAAGCGGAGGTCCTCGCGCCCGGGTGCGGGGCGCACGCTGGCCCGTGAGCCGGTGACGGTCACCCGGTCGCCGGTGAGCAGGGTGACGGTGACCGGGCGGCTGGCGGAGCCCGCCGCCGGGAGGGACGCGGTCGGGGCGGGGCGGGCGGCCGGATCGGCGGGTGCCTGGGCCACGGCCATGCCGGGAGTGCCCAGCACCACGCCGAGCACCAGACCGAGACCGACCAGTCTTCTACTTCGTTGCAACGGATCCTCCTCGTCGGGCGTTACTACCTGTAGGGAGATACGCATTGACAGTCATTAGGGTTGCATACCGGGTATGCAAAAAGAAGACGCGAAGATGACAGACCGGTCAACGAACCCGCCCGGCCTTGGGGATGATCGGCCGGTGACCTCCATGAAGGAACGCATGCTGGCCGGCGAGCCCTACATCGCCGACGATCCCGGGATCGCCGCCGACCTGGACCGGGCGGCGCGACTGATGGAACGCTTCAACGGCAGCCCGGCCGCGGATCCCGAGACCCGGTTGACGGCCCTGCGCGAGCTGCTCGGCGAGGTGGGCGAGGGCACGAGCGTCCGGCCACCGCTCTACGTCGACTACGGCCGGCACGTCCGCATCGGACCCCGCAGCTTCGTGAACTTCAACGCCGTCCTCCTCGACGTCGCCCCGATCACCATCGGCGCCGACGTCCAGATCGGACCGAACGTGCAGCTCCTCACCCCCACCCACCCCGTCGAGCCCGGTCCGCGCCGGGACAAGTGGGAGGCGGCAGAGCCGATCACCATCGGCGACAACGTCTGGCTCGGCGGCGGAGCGATCGTGCTCGCCGGCGTCACCATCGGGGAGAACACCGTCGTCGGCGCGGGCGCCGTGGTGACGAAGGACCTGCCCGCGAACGTCGTCGCCGTGGGCAACCCGGCCCGGGTCGTACGCCAGCTCGACTGAGCACGATCACCCCCGCCACCTGCACAAACACCCTCCCACGCTGGCGCGGCGCCACCCACGACCGGCACCGTGGGTGGTGATGTCGTCACCGGAGGCGGAAATGATCGGTCCGGTTCTCGAACTGCGCGTGCCCGGGGTCTCCAACACGCCCCCGGGCCAGGTCCTCGGCCTACGCCCGGCCCCGGGAGCCGACGCGCCGCCCCCGCCCCGGCTCGTCGCGGGTGGAGCGGCCACCGGCTTCTACCGCTCCCCCGCCGCGGAGCCGGGCGACCCGGTCGTCGTCGAGGCGTACAGCTGGGGGCAGCTGACCTCCGGCCCGCGGACCGCACGCGACGTGGAGCGCGCGCTGTGGACGCTGCTGCTCCCCTTCACCCTGGCCAACGTCGCGCTGCACGCCCGGCCGACCATCCCGGCCGACCCCGGCGCCGAACGGTGGAACAGCAGCTCGGGCGTCACCGCCTGGTTCATCCGCCTGTTCTGCCTGAGCCTCACCGGCACCCTCGCCCTCACCCTCACCGCCGTCGGAGTCGACCTCGTGGGCTGGCAGTGCGTGGACGAGGACTGCCTGCGCCGCGTCCCCGGTCCCTGGGAGTTCCTGGGGCAAGGCTGGTGGAGCGAGGGCGCGAGGGCGCTGGCCGTCGGCCTGCTCCTACCGCTTGGCGCGCTGACCCTGCTCGGGCTGGTGAGCTGGCGGACCTACCAGTACGAGGCACAGATGCCCGCCGAACCGACCCCTGTGCCCAGGGTCCCGCAGCCGCCCGACGCGTCCGCGGACGGACCGGCACAGCCCGAGGCCGGTCCTGACCCGCCCGAACCGCCCTCCGGGCCGCCCGGCAACCCGTTGCAGGACCGCGCCTTCTGGAACGGCGAGGGCCAGTTGCGCAGGGGCGCCGTGCTGCACCTGTGCACCGGCGTGGTCGTCGCCGCCGCCGTACCGCTGGGTGCGGTCCTCGCGATGGACCCGCCCCGGGGCGTACGGGCGGCGCTCGCCTGGCCCACCGTGGCGGCGCTCGTCGCCGTCGTGGTCGTCGCGGTCGTGGCGCTCGCGCGCCCCGGCCTGACCCGGCGCGCGGGGGCCACCCCGCTCGGTCGACGGAGCGGCACGGTGATCGTGCTCACCGCTGCCGGGCTGGCCGGGACGGTGCTGGTCCTGCTGCTGCCCGACGGTGCCGCGGGCACGCCCCTGGCCGACCTGCGCCCGGCGCCCGACTGCGGCCGGAGCGCCGCCGCGCCGACCTGCCCGGCCGACCGGTCGTTGCCCGGCCTCGACTGGATCGTCGCCTGGCTCGGCACGGGACAGTTGCTGCTGCTGGTCGCGATCGGCGCGGTGGCCCGGTCCGGACGGCGGGCGCTGGCCGCGCCGGCGGCGGCCACCCTGCTGCTCGTGCTCGGTTTCGCCTGGTCCACCGGCTGGCTGCCCGGGGTGCCGCCCGCGCCGACCGTGCTGGAGTTCTGGACGGTCGTCGTCCCGGTCGTCGCGCTGGCGGCCGCCGGACTGCTGCTGCCGCGCGTCCCGGCACCGGTGGGACAGCAGCCCCTGCCACCCCACACCGACCTCGCCTGGGGCGGTCGCGCTCCGGCCGTCATCGCCGGCCTCGGCTGGATGCTCTGCGTCTCCTACAGCGCCGGGCTGCTCCACTGGGTCACCGGCCGGCTCAACGGCGGCCCGGTGCCGGACGGGCTCTCCCCCGTCGCGTCCCCGGTTCCCGTGATGTGGGCCGGGCTCGCCTGCGCCGGCGCCCTGCTCGCGCTCGCCGCCACGGTCGGCCGGGCCGGTCTGCTCTACCTCCGCCTGCGCCGGCACGAGTACGCGCAGGCGACGGCGCGCACCGGCACCCCTCTCTCGGCGCACGAGCTGCGGCGCTGCCGCGAGGTCAGCACGTGGCGCGCGCTGCACCGGCTGGTCGGCGAGCACGCCGTGCGGCTGGTCGGCTCCTACGCGGCCGTGTCGCTCGCGCTGGCGGCCCTCGCCTGCGCCGCCCTGCTCTCCCGCGACCCGCCGCACCCCGAGGAGCCGACCGACGGCGCCGCGGTGATCGAGTGGATCTCCGAGATGGGCGGTCGGCTGCTCGGCTGGCTGCCGGTGCTGATCGCCACGGTGGGGCTGATGGTCTACCGCAACGACCTCGTGCGCCGCTCGGTCGGCGTCGTCTGGGACGTGGGCACCTTCTGGCCCCGGGCCGCCCACCCGCTGGCCCCGCCCAGCTACGCCGAACGGGCCGTACCCGAGCTGCAGACCCGCACCGCCGGGCTGCTGGCGCTCGCCGAACACGACCCCCGGGCCGTGGACGGGATCATCCTCTCGGGACACAGCCAGGGCACGGTTATCTGCGCGGCGGTGATCCTTCAACTGCCCGCCCGATCACGCCGGCGGATCTGGTTCTTCTCGTACGGCTGCCAGCTGACCCGGCTCTACGGGCGGGTCTTCCCCGGGTACTTCGGCCCCGACCGGCTGCCGGTGCTCGCCGAGGCGCTGACCCCGCCGGGCGGCCGGGCCCGCTGGACCAACTTCTGGCGGGACACCGACCCGCTCGGCTGGCCGGTGACGGCCGGGGAACGGGACCTGTCCGTACGCGACCCGGAGGCGCTGCACCCCAGCGGCGGGGAGGTCGCCGACCCGCCGATCCGCAACCACAGCGGCTACCCGGAGGCGCCCGAGTTCCACCGGGAACGCTCGCGGGTGGCGTGGCTGCTGCGCCGGGGCGTGCCGGCGCCGAGGGCCGGCTCCGGCTGACCCGCACGGCGGCGGCCGGGTCCTCGCCCCGGCTGGCCGCCTTCGCCGCCCGACCGAGTCGGCACGCGGCGCACGGTCGACGCGGTCAGGGCGTCGACGGCGCCTCCGTCAGGCGTACGACCAGGTCGGCGCGGTGCGCGGTGCCGGCCACCTGGGCCGCGTTGGCCTCGTCGCTGCCGGTCGCCCACGCCCGGGCCTGCTCCGGCGAGCGTCCGTACGCCTCGTGCCGGGCGGTCAGTCGGCGCAGCCGCAGCTCGCCGTCGAGGTCGAGGAACCATGCCTCGTGCAGCAGCTGCCGCACCTCGTCCCAGGGCGTCCGGGTCATCAGCAGGTAGTTGCCCTCGGTGACCACCAGCCGCACCGACGGAGGCACCTCGATCGAGCCGGCCACCGGCTCCTCCAGGTCCCGGTGGAACGCCGGCACGTAGACCGCCGTCGGCTCCAGCCGGCGCAGGCGGCGCAGCGTCGAGACGTAGCCGTCGGCGTCGAAGGTGTCCGCCGCACCCTTGCGCTCCGCCCGGCCCAGCCGGCGCAGCTCGGCCTGCGCCAGGTGGAAGCCGTCCATCGGCACCAGCCGGGCCGTCGGGCCGATCGCCTCGACGATCCGCTCCGCCAGCGTCGACTTGCCCGCGCCGGGCGGCCCGGCGATGCCGAGCAGTTGCCGTGGGCCGGCCTCGGCGAGGGCCCGCGCCCGCGCCACCAGCTCGTCGGTCCCGACGACCCGGGCGTCGGCCATCAGCCGAGGACCGGCTCGCTGATCGCGAACCGCGCCTGCACCGCGGCGTGCACGGTCTGCGGCTGCGGGTCGATCTCCAGCTCCGGCGGGCCGCTCTCGGCGCCGTCGGCCGCGTACGCCATCCGGCTCATCATCGGCTGCTCCCCCGCGCCCGCGTCGGCCAGCTCGATCAGGGCGGTCACGCGGGCGCCGAGCGCCTCCGCGTATTCGCGGGCACGGCGCAGGGCGTCGGCGAGCGCGGCGTGCCGAGCCTCCCGGTGGGCCGGACTGTCCGGCCGCAGCGACCACCACGGGCCGGCCACCTCGACCTGGTCCTGGTCGGCCAGGCGCAGCATCAGCTCGCCGAGCGCGGTGAGGTCGGTGACGGTCACGGTAGTGGTCACGCTGCCGCTGTACGCCACCACCCGCTCCCCGGAGCGTCTGGTCTCCGGCCTGACCCGCAGCTCGCCGGTCTCCCGCCGGTCGATGCCGGGGCCCTCGGCGTCGAGCAGCACCCGGACGGCGGCGGCCCGCTCGGCCAGCCGGGTCAGGGTGGCCTCCCGGTCCCGGTCGCGCGCCGTGGCGGTCACCGCGAACCGGGCGATCTCCGGAGCCACCTCCCGGTACGCCTCGCCGCGCACCACCACCACCGGCCCGTCCACCATGCCCTCACCCTAACCGGGCGCGCACCGGCCCGCCCGGCGTCTCAGCGCACGCTGACCGCGCGGTCGGCGGTCGGCGCCCCACCCGGCCTGCCCGGCTCAGGTCGGGTCGGCCGTCGCCGGGAGGTGGCCCGTGTAGCCCACCCGGTCGCCGTCGAGCCGGCACCCGGTGAGGTAGCCGCCCGCGGCCCCGAGCTCCATCAGGTACGCCACCTCGGCGCGGTGGTCGCCGCCGACGGCGAACTCCCGGCGGTGGGCGAGCAGGTCACGGTCGAGAAGGGCGGTACGCAGGTCCCGCGCTCGCTGGAAGAGGGCGACCAGGGCGTCGCTGTCCTGGGCCCGCAACGCGGAGGCCAGCCCGTCGAGGAACGCGCTGACCTGACCGAGTTGGCGCACCACCTGCTCGCGGTTGTCGAACAGCATGTCGGCCGTACGCCTGGCCGGGGTGCCGGCGACCCGGGTGCCGTCCCGGAAACTGCCCGCGGCGAGACCCAGCACGGCGTCCCGGACGTCCGACCCCGCCACCGCGCCGGCGAGGCTGCCGGCGAGCAGGTGCGGGATGTGGGACGAGAGCGCCACCACCGAGTCGTGCACCGCCGGCGACATCGGCACCACCCGGGCGGCGAAGACGTCCACGACGAGGCTCGACAGCATCCGGAACGGCCCGATGCCCTCGGCCGACGGGCAGAGCACCCACGCCGCCCCCTCGAAGAGCGCCGGCACGGCGGCGGCGATCCCCGACCGCTCGGTGCCCGCCATCGGGTGGCCGGGGACGAACCGGTCGGTCAGCCCGTGGGCGACGGCGAAGGCGGCCACCGCGCCCTTGGTGCTGCCCACATCGGTGAGGACGCACCCGTCGCCGGTGTGCTTCGCGGTGGTGAGCAGGGTCTCCGGCATGCTCGGCAGCGGACCGCAGAGGAACACGACCTCCCGGTCACGGACCGCCTCGCCCAGGTCGTCGGGGAAGGTCACCCCGCGGTCGCGGCCGTCCGCCCGGGTGGCCCGGTCCGGGTCCCAGCCGACGACGTCCAGCCCCGCCTCGTGCAGCCGGAGCAGGATCGAACCGCCGATGAGACCGGTGCCCACCACGGCCACCCGAGGCTGTGCACGGGGACTGTCCACCATCACGCACCTCGGCGGTTCGGTCGGTACATGTCGAGGACACCCCGACTCGACTCGGCGCCGAGGATATCGCTTTTCCAGTACCCCTTCATCGCGTCCGGGCGCAGCGGCCGGAGCGTCAGCATGCCGCTGCGCGTGGGGTGGTCCTCGTGCGCGTCGCTGATCTTGTAGATCAACTCGACCTGGCCCTTCTCGTACGTGACCCCGACGGAGGAGACCGTTGCGAAGCAGCGGGTCACGAAGCCCGGCTCGCCCCGGACCGCCGCCTGCGCGTCCTGCTCCGTCCGGTAGGGCTGGACCGGATAGGACAACTCGCCCCCGCGCAGGTCGATGCGGGCCAGACCCCGGTTGCCGGAGGACGACTTGTAGACGCGGCGCGGCGCCCGCTCAGGCGTGCAGCCGACCGGCGACCGCCGCCACGTGCTCGTCGGACTCGGTCAGCGCCACCCGGACGTGCTGCCGGCCGCCCGGGCCGTAGAACACGCCCGCGGCGGCCAGGATGCCCCGCCGGGCCAGCCAGTCGACCGTATCCCAGCAGTCCTCGCCCCGGGTGAGCCAGAGGTAGAGCCCGGCCTCGGAGTGCTCGACGGTGAAGCCGGCGCCGGTGAACGCGGCGTGCAGGACCTCCCGCCGGGCCCGGTAGCGCTCCCGCTGCTCGTCGGCGTGCCGCTCGTCGCGCAGCGCGGCCACCATCGCCCCCTGCACCGGCGCCGGCACGATCATTCCGGCGTGCTTGCGGACCTTGAGCAGCTCCGCCACCAGCGCCGGGTCGCCCGCCACGAATCCCGCCCGGTAGCCGGCCAGGTTGGACCGCTTCGACAGCGAGTGCACGGCCAGCACCCCGTCGTACGACCCGCCGCAGACCTCGGGCGAGAGCACCGAGACGGGCTCGGCGGACCAGCCCAGCGGCAGGTAGCACTCGTCGCTGGCGACCACCGCGCCGCGCTCCCGGGCCCAGTCGACCACCTTGCGCAGGTGGGCCGCCGGCAGCACCCGGCCCGTCGGGTTGCCCGGCGAGTTGACCCAGACCAGACGCACGCGGGAGGTAGGGCCCACGGCGGTCAGCGAGTCGGCGCGCACGACGGTGGCGCCGGCGAGCCGGACCCCGTCCTCGTAGGTCGGGTAGGCGATCGAGGGCACCACGACGATGTCGCCGGGGCCGATCCCGAGCAGCGTCGGCAGCCAGGCGACGAGTTCCTTGGAGCCGATCGTCGGCAGCACACCGAGGCCGTCGACGCCGGCGCCGCAGGCCCGTGCGATCCACGCCGCGATCGTCTCGCGCAGCACCGGGGTGCCGGCCGTCAGCGGGTAGCCGGGGGCGTCGGCCGCGTCGGCCAGCGCCCGCTTGATCACCTCGGGCACCGGGTCGACCGGCGTACCCATGGAGAGGTTGATCAGGCCCTGAGGATGCGCCGCGGCCAGGGCGGCCGCGGCGTCCAGGGTGTCCCAGGTGAACTCCGGCAGCCGTGACGAGACCGGCGCGGGCCGGTTCAGTGGCCCTCACCGCGCGGCGGCTGCGCGGCGACGAACGTCGCGTCCTTCTCCACCTTGCCGATCTTCGAGGCGCCACCGGGCGAGCCCAGGTCCTCGAAGAACTCGTAGTTGGCGCCGGTGTAGTCCTTCCACTGCTCCGGGACGTCGTCCTCGTAGAAGATCGCCTCGACCGGGCAGACCGGCTCACAGGCACCACAGTCCACGCACTCGTCGGGGTGGATGTAGAGCATCCGGTTGCCCTCGTAAATGCAGTCGACCGGGCACTCCTCGATGCAGGCCTTGTCGAGCACATCCACGCACGGTTCGGCGATGATGTAGGTCACCGGTCTTCTCCTCCGCAAGACACGCCGCGATCACCCGCGACGGTTAGAGCCTAGTATCTCGCCGGGGAGGGGGTCGATCGTGCTCCGACAGCAGGATGTGGGACACCGGATCGTGGTGCGCCGGATCGTGGGGATCCGCGAGGGTCGGCCGCTCTTCTCGGACGCCCTCGGCGAGCTTGTCGAGCTGAACGAGACCCACCTCACACTCGCCACCGCGCAGGGTCGGCTCCGGGTCCCGGTGGCCGAGGTGCACCGGGCGAAACGGGTGCCACCGACCCGCCGACCCACCGCCGCGGCGGTGGTCGAGCTGGAACTGGCCGCCGACGAGGCCTGGCCCGCCGCCGTACGGGGGCGGCTCGGCGACTGGCGGCTGCGCGCCGCCGACGGCTGGACCGGCCGGGCCAACTCGGCGCTGCCCGTGGGCGACCCGGACCGGCCCCTGCCCGCCGCGCTGGACGCGGTGCAGCGCTGGTACACCGACCTCGGCCTGCCGCCGATGGTCAACACCCCGCTGCCGCTCGCCGCCCCGGTCGGCGCGGAGTTGGACGCCCGTGGCTGGGGCAGCCGACCGCCCGTGCTGGTGCAGACCGTGCCGCTGGCGGGGCTGCCGCCGGCCGCGCCGGAGAGCGCCACGGCACCGCCGGTCGAGCTGGCCACCGGCCCGTCGGACGACTGGCTCGCCGTCGCCGCCGGCCGCAAGGGCGGCCTGCCGGACGCCGCCCGGCACGTGCTCACCGCCGTGGACCAGGTCCGCTTCGCCCACGTGTACGCCGACGGCGCACTGCTCGCCATCGGTCGGGGCACGGTCACCGGGCAGGGACGCTGGCTCGGGCTCAGCCTGATCGAGGTGCTGCCCGAGGCGAGGCGGCAGGGCGTGGCCGGCCGGATCGTCCGCGCGCTCGCCGACTGGGGTGCCGCGACCGGCGCCTCGCGCGCCTTCCTCCAGGTCGAGCAGCACAACACCCCGGCCGTGGCCCTCTACCGCTCCCTCGGCTTCACCACCCACCACACCTACCTGACCCGCACCCCACCCCCCTGACCCGCCCTCGCGCTGCCCCCGACCTCGTCGATCATGAAGTTTTCGCCTTTGGATAGCGCATTCCAGGGCGCAAACCTCATGATCGGCGGCCTGGTCGTGCGTCGGGTCGCCGGTCAGCTCCTGGCGGTCGAGGGGGCGGGCGCGCGGTGGGGGGTGGGGCGCGGCGCAGGGGACGGGCAGGGACGGGCGGGGACGGGCAGGGCAGGGTGGGGTGGGTGGGTGGGAGGTCAGGTGGTCAGCGGCGGACGACGCGGCGGGGCTTGGTGGCCCGGAGCTCGGCGTAGCGCTTGAGGGACTGCGAGCGGTGGTCGAGACCGAGCGCCGTGAGGAGCAGGTAGCCGAGCAGCACGCCGACGCCGGCCGCCGCGAGGTAGAGCCAGATCTGGGCGAAGAAGGTGCCCGCGCCCCCGCCGAAGGGGTTGTCGCCGACCAGCAGCGGCCCGACCAGCACCGTCAGCAGCAGCGCGATCCCGACTGCGGCGGCAAGGTCCGCACCCCAGGCCGAGACGGGTCGACGCCTGCCCCAGACGAAGGCGACCGCCGCCAGGACCAGCCCGATCACCACGAACATCCCCAGCGACACCCGGTCGGCGGCTGTGTCGTCGCCGTCGAAGCCGAACCGGGTGACCAGCCGGGCGACCACGTTGACCGCGAACAGCGCGACCGCGAGAACCCCGATCGCCCGCCACCGCTCACTCATCGCACGCCTCCCGCCGTACCGCCCGCCGGGCGGCGGGCCTCCTGGCAGGAATGTCTACCATCGCGACCCGGGCGTCGTCAGTCCCCCGACCGGACGGGTGGCGGAGCCAGGACCTGCCGGAAACCCATCACCGCGAACGTCATCGCGCCGGCCACGATCATCGCCAGGCCGACCCAGTTGTCGCCGGAGACGAGCAGGTCCCCCTCCGCGGTGCGGACCGCCGCGACCGCCATCAGGACGAACCACGGCGTCGCGGGCAGCGCCACCGCCCACCGGCGGCCGACGGTCTCGTGCGCGAACCAGCTCAGCGCGATGTTGGCGCCGATCGCCACGAGCACCGAGACGCCGATCAGCTGCCCGCCGACCCGGAGCGTGGCCAGCAGCAGCTCCAACACCCCGGTGAGCATCCCACCGAGGACGGCGACCAGCCCGCCGGCCACCCGCAGGGCGAGGTCGAGCAGCGGCCGGTGCCGTACGGGCGGTGGCGGGGCGCTCTCCTCGGGGATGACCGACATCGGCGCGGCGGGCAGCGTCACCGGAGGCCGGCCGCCCCGACCGGGGACCGGTCCGGGCCGTCGGCGACGTCGAGCCCGGCGAAGAGGTCGTCCTCCCAGCCGTACGGGCCGCTGCCCGGTCCCTTCTCCCCCACCGCGAGGGTGTAGTACTCCATGCCCATGAACTCGCCGCCGGAGCTGCCGGCGATCGTGTAGAGCCACGAGTCGTCGGGGATCTGGGTGGCGTGCGCCCGCATGGCCGCCTCCTTGGCGGCGTGCTGATCGGTGGCGTCGATGCGGGCGGCGATCTGCGCGTCCGGGGTGCCGAAGGGCAGCTCCGAGATGTCCTGGATCCCGGCGAAGGGGTTGTCCGCCGACTCGACGAACTGGCCCATCCCCGCCTCCAGCACGCTGAGCGGCATCGCGGTCCAGTAGACCTTCGCCGGGGCGAGGCCCTGCGCGCCGGCCAGCTCGTACGCGCGCATCGCCACCCGGTGCGCCTGGATGTGGTCCGGGTGCCCGTAGAAGCCGTTGTCGTCGTAGGTGACCATGACCTGCGGGCGTACCTCCCGCATGATCTCCACCAGGTGCCCGGCGGCCTCGTCGAGGTCTGCCTGCCAGAAGGCCCGGGGGTGCTCGTTGGTGGCGAGGCCCATCATGCCGGAGTCGCGGTAGCGGCCGGCGCCGCCGAGGAAACGGTGGTCGGTGACCCCGAGCGCGGCGCAGGCGGCGTCCAGCTCGGCGATCCGCCAGCCGCCGAGCTGGTCGGCCTCGGCCGCGGCGAGCTGGGCCAGCGCCGGGACGTGGATCTCGCCTTCCTCGCCGAGCGTGCAGGTCACCAGGGTGACGTGGGCACCCGCCGCGGCGTAGTGCGCCATCGTCGCGCCGGTGCCGATGGACTCGTCGTCGGGGTGCGCGTGGACCAGCAGGAGCCGGCGGTCAGGCAGCGTCGTCACGCTGGTCACTCTAACCGGCGGTTCTCCCCCGCCGACCCTGACGCGTCCGCGCAGGTCGGCCACATCACCCGTGGTGGCGGCTCTACGATCTGGGCTGTGGACTTTCCGGAGCTGGCCGCCCGCACCCGCCGGTTCAGCCGCGGAGCGCCGCGGGCGGTCACCGTGGCCGACGACGGCTCCCGGGTGCTCTTCCTGCGCTCGGCCGGCCCGGAGGACCCGGCGGACGCGCTCTGGCTGCTCGACGTGGCGACCGGGGAGGAACGCCTCGTCGCCGATCCGGCGGCGCTGCTCGGGGCCGACGCCGACCCCGACGCGCTGGGCCCGGGCGAGCGCGCGCTGCGCGAACGGCTGCGGCTGAGCGCCTCCGGCATCGGCTCGTACACGCTGGACGGCGCCGGGCGGGTGGCGGTCTTCGCACTGGCCGGGCGGTTGTTCCGGGCCGACCTGGTGCACGGCGACGTGGTCGAGGTCGCCACCGTCGGCCCGGTGCTCGATCCGCGCCCCGACCCCACGGGGCAGCGCCTGGCGTACGTCACCGACGCCGCCGAGGGGGTCCGCCGGGGGCAGCTGCGGGTGGTCGAGCACGACGGCACGGACACCCTGCTGGCCGGGGAGGACTCCGGGGTGACCTGGGGGCTGGCCGAGCACATCGCGGCCGAGGAGTTCCACCGCTACCGCGGCTACTGGTGGGCGCCGGACGGTCGTTCGGTGCTGGCCGCCCGGGTGGACGAGTCCCGGGTGCAACGCTGGCACCTGCACGACCCGGCCGACCCGGCGAGCGCGCCGACCACGGTCGCGTACCCCCGGGCGGGCACCGCGAACGCCGAGGTCAGCCTGCACCTGCTGGACCTCGACGACGGCTGGGTCGACGTGCACTGGGACCGGGAGACCTACCCGTACCTGACCGCCGTGCACTGGGCCGAGGGCGGGCCGCTGATCACGGTGCTGCGCCGTTCCCAGCAGCACGGGCTGGTGCTCGCCGTCGACCCGCGCACCGGCGAGACGCAGGTGCACGCCGAGTTGGCCGACCCGCGCTGGGTGGAGCCGGTCCCCGGCACCCCGGCGCACCTGCCCGACGGTCGGGTGCTGGTCGGCGGCGAACTCGCCCACGACGGGTACGACGCCCGCTGCCTCTTCGCCGACGGCACCCTGCTCACCCCGCCGTCGCTCTACGTGCGGCGGGTGGTGGGGCGGCTGCCGGGCGGCAACGGCCCGGCCGACCTGCTGGTGGAGGCGAGCGACGGGGAGCCGAGCGAGCGGCACCTGTTCCGGGTACGCACGACCATCGGCGGGGGCGTCGACGCGCGCCGGATCACCACCGACCCGGGCTGGCACACCGCCGCCGTGGGCGGCGACGTGCTGGTGGTGGGGAGCGCCTCGCTCGACCATCCGGGCACCCGGTGGACGGTGCGGCGGGGCGGGCAGGAGGTGGCCGTGCTGCGCTCGTTGGCCGCCACCCCGCCGTACGCGCCGCTGCCGCTGCTGGAGCGGGTCACCGACCGGCGGCTGCCGACGGCCGTGCTCTACCCGGACAACCACGTCACGGGCCGGCGGCTGCCGGTGCTGCTGGACGTCTACGGCGGGCCGGGGCACCAGGAGGTGCTCGCCGCCCGCTCGGCGTGGCTGGAGCGGCAGTGGTGGGCCGACGCCGGCTTCGCGGTCGTCACCGTCGACAACCGCGGTACGCCGGGCGTGGCCCCCTCCTTCGAGAAGGCGATCCACCGGCGGGTGGCCGACGTCGTCCTGCTCGACCAGGTGGACGCGCTCACCGCGTTGGCCGGCAAGCACCCCGACCTGGACCTGGACCGGGTGGCGGTGCGCGGCTGGTCGTTCGGGGGCTGGCTGGCCGGCTTGGCGGTGCTGCGGCACCCGGAGCTGTTCCGGTGCGGCGTCGTCGGGGCGCCGGTCACCGACTGGGCGCTGTACGACACCGCCTACACCGAGCGCTACCTGGGCCTGCCGGACGACGGCACGGACATCTACGCGCACCACTCGCTGGTGGAGCTGGCCGGCGAGCCGGTGACGGGTGCGCAGGAGGCCCGGCCGCTGCTGCTGGTGCACGGCCTGGTGGACGACAACGTCGTGGCCGCGCACACGCTGCGCCTGTCGGCGGCGCTGCTGGCCACCGGCCGGCCGCACTCGGTGCTCCCGCTGACGGGGGCCACGCACATGGCCGCCGGGGGCACCGCCGAACGCCTGCTCAGGCTGGAGCTGGACTTCGTCCGCCGGCACGTCTAGGCGAGCGGCCCGGTGACGTGGGGGTGGCGCCGGGATCCGGCCCACCGACACGGCGACCCCCGGCCGACGACGTTGTCGACCGGGGGTCGGTCCGTTGCGGTTTCACCGGGCGGGTGTCATCGCGTCACGGGCGGTGTCACTGCTTGACGTAGGCGTCCACGAAGCTCGGCCAGCCGAAGATGCTGCCGATGAAGACGCCGCCGGCCTTCTCGCCGTGCGCCAGGGAGACCACCTCGACGTAGAGCGGCACCGCCGGCGCCGTCTCCTTCATCAGCCGCTCGTCGATCTTGCTCCACTCGTCGGCCTGCTTGGCCGGGTCGAGCGCGAGGATCCGGTCGAACTCCGCGTTGAGCGCCTCGTTGTTGAGCTGCGAGGTGTTGCTGTTGCCCTCGGCCTTGATGCCGCGGCCGTCGAAGAGCACGGGCAGGATCGACGCGCCGCTGGGCCAGTCGGCCGCCCACGAGTCGACCCAGAGGTCGTACGGGTTGTCCTTCTTCTTCACCGTGTCGAGGTAGCCGTCCTCGGGGATCGTCTTGATCGTGACGGTGAAGCCGGCCTTCTCCAGGGCGTTCTTGATCTGCGTGGCCCGCTCCTGGGAGCTGGTCACGTCGGAGGTGAGCAGAACCAGGTTCTGCGTCTTGCCCGCGAGCAGCTCCTTGGCCTTCTCCGGGTTGCCGCTGTCGCCGGCCGGGTACGCGTCGAACTGCTTGTAGCCGAGCGTGGTGGGCGGCAGCAGCGTCGTCATCGGCACGGCGCCGTAGGGGCCGCCGAGGTTCTTGGTGATGCTGGTGCGGTCGATCGCGTGGTTGATCGCCTGGCGCACCGACAGGTCGGTGACCCGGGCGGTGTTGATGCTCAGGCGGTACGCGTTCGGCGTGGCCGCGACGATCATCCGCTCCTTGAGCTTGGGGTCGCCGGTGACCTTGGCGATCAGCTCGGACGGGACACCGCCGGTGGCGACCGCCGCGGCGTCGTTGCCGGTGCCGGCGAGCACCCGGTTGGTCTGGGCGGCCTGGTCCGCGCCGAGCGACCAGACGAACTTGTCCGGGTACTGGTGGCGCACGGCGTCGGTGGCCGGGTCCCAGTGCTCGTTGCGCTCGAGCACGATCTCGACGCCCGGGGTGTGCTTGGTGAACTTGTACGGGCCCGACGAGAACGGCTGGTTGTCCAGGTTGACGCCGGTGTCCTTGTCGGCCGGCAGCGGCGCGGTCGCCGGCAGCGAGACGGCGAACGGCAGGTCACAGCGGGGCTTGTTGAACTCGAAGCGCAGGGTGCGCTCGTCCGGCGTGGTCAGCCCCGGCGGCAGCGAGGTCTTGTTGGCCTTGAAGTCCCACTTGGTGTCGTACTGCGGGCTGTCGACCAGCCACTCCTGCAGGTAGGTCGGGCCGCCGGTGAGGTCCGGGTCGAAGGACCGGGCGATGCCGTACGCGATCTCCTTGCTGGTGATCGGCCGGCCGTCCTCGAACTTCACCCCCTGCTTGACCTTGAACTCCCAGACCTTGCAGTCGTTGTTGACGTTGGTGCCGGGGGTCTCGGCCAGGTCGCCGACCAGGGTGACGTTGCCCTTGCCGTCGTCCTTGAACGTGGTGAGGAAGCGGGCGTAGAGCTGGCTTCCCATCAGGCCGGCGAACGAGTAGATCCGCTGCGGGTCCATGTGGGAGATCTTGTTCTCCCGCAGGATGTAGAACGTGCCGCCCTTGGCCGCGCCGGGCACCTCCGGCGCCGGGCCGAGCGAGTCCTTGGGGTCGGTGGCGATGGCGCCGCTGCGCGGCTTGGTGGTGTCCACCCCGCCGGTGTCGTCACCGGTGTTCTCGCTGCACGCACCGAGGGAAACCACCAGTGCGATCGCACCGCCCAGTGCGGTGACGTGTCTTGCTCGCATACTCACTCCTCCGGATCGCCGATGAAGGAAAGCTTCGCTCAGCCTTCAATGACGGTAAATTTCGAGCGGATAACGGGGCTACAACGATCGGCGCCCGGCGCGGCGGGTCAGCCGAGGCGCACCCGGGGGTCGACGAACGCGTAGAGCAGGTCGACGACCATGTTGGCGACGACCACGAACAGCGCGGCGATGAGCACGGTCCCCATGATGGTCGGCAGGTCGCCCTGGCTGACCGCCTCCACCGCCGTACGGCCCAGCCCCTGGATGCCGAAGGTGGTCTCGGTGATCACCGTGCCGCCGAGCGCCGTGCCGACGTCGAGACCGGCGATGGTGACGATCGGCGTGATCGCCGCGCGCAGCGCGTGCTTGCCGTACACCTGCCGCTTCGGCATGCCCTTGGCCCGGGCGGTGCGCACGAAGTCCTCCGAGAGCGTCTCGAGCATCTGGGCCCGGGACAGCCGCGCGTAGATGGCGGAGAAGAGCAGTGCCAGGGTGACCCAGGCCAGCACCAGCCCCCGCGCCCACTCCACGGGATCGTCGAAGATGGACGTGTAGCGCGGCGTGGGCAGGATCTGCAGGGTGTAGACGAAGATCAGCAACAGCACCGCGCCGACGAAGTAGAGCTGCAGCGAGGCGAAGGTCAGGGTGAGCCCGATCGAGATCCGGTCCAGCAGCGAGCCGCGCCGCAGCGCCGAGACCATGCCGAGCCCGACGCCGATGGCGAGCCACAGCACCGCCGCGGGCAGGACGATGCTCAACGTCACCGGCAGCACCCGGGCGAAGGTGTCGGTGACCGCCTCGCTGTTGACGTACGAGTAGCCGAGGCAGGGTGCCGCGCACTCGCCGCCCTGCGCGCTGCCCAGGTCGCGGCCGACGAAGATGCCCTTCATGTAGTCGGCGTACTGCTGCACCTTCGGCTCGTTGAGCCCCAGCTCCGTACGCACCCGCTCCAGGCGCTCGGCGTTGCAGTTCTTGGGGCACATGCCGGTCACCGGGTCGGCGGGCAGCGCGAAGAACAGCAGGAAGCTGACCACACTCACCGCGAACAGCACCGAGATCGCCAGCATCACCCGCTTCAGCAGGAAGCGCACCATGTGCAGTACCCCTTACCGTGACGACTTCGGGTCGAGCGCGTCCCGCAACGCGTCGCCGAAGAGGTTGAACGCCAGCACGAGCGCGAAGATCGTGATGCCGGGGAAGAAGACGTAGGCCGGGTCGGTCTGCAGGTAGTCGATGCTCCGGTAGATCATCCGGCCGAAGCTGGGCACCGACTCGGGCAACCCGACGCCGAGGAAGGACAGCGCCGCCTCGCTCGTCACGTACGACGGCACCAGCAGCGAGAACGACACCAGGATCGGGGCCCAGATGTTCGGCAGCAGCTGCCGGAAGAGCATGTGCCCCAGCCCCGCGCCGCTGGCCTTGGCCGCCTCCACGAACTCGCGTTCGCGCAGCGACACCACCTGCCCCCGGACCAGCCGGGCGGTGCTGGTCCAGCCGAACGCGGTGAAGACCACGATCAGCGTGGTGACCGCGAACCAGGTCGGCACCTCGTCGCGCGGGCCGTAGAAGCGCAGCGAGAACGTCGGCACCACGGCCAGCGCGAAGATCAGGAACGGCATCGCCAGCGCCACGTCGGTGATCCAGCTGATCACCGCGTCCGCCACCCCGCCGAGGTATCCGGCGAGGATCCCGAGGACCACGCCGATCGTGGTGGTGATCAGGGCCGCGCCGAGCGCGATCAGCAGCGAGGTGCGGATGCCGTAGATCATCCGCATGAAGATGTCCCGGCCCAGGCCGGGCTCCAGACCGAACCAGTGGTCGCCGCTGATCCCGCCGACGTAACCCAGCGGCATCCCGGTGCTGTCCAGCAGGTCGCCGAACTGCTCGTTCGGCGTCACCCCGTAGAGCCGCTGGACCAGGGGCGCGCCCACCGCCAGCAGCACGAAGAAGACCAGCACCACGCCGCTCACCAGGGCGGTGCGGTCGCTGCGCAGCCGGCTGCGGACGAGCTCGCCCGGCGAGCGGCCGACCAGCGTCTTACCCTCGCCGGCGTCACCGCCGGACTCGATCTCGGCCAGCGCCGTGCCCTCGACCGGGGACAGGCTCACTTCGACACCTCCTCGGCGGTCGTGCCGGCCCCGGCGGTCCCGGGGTCCGCCGGCCGCGCGTCGTCACCGGCCGCTCCCGTGGTGGCGCCGACCGGCCCCGCCTCCGGGAAGTGGCAGGCGATGGACTGGTCGCCGCCGCGCGGCACCAGCGCCGGCTCCTCGGCGGCGCACCGCTCCTGCGCCTTCCAGCACCGGGTGCGGAAGCGGCAGCCCGAGGGCGGGTCCAGCGGCGTCGGGACGTCCCCGGAGAGCCGGATCCGGCCCGCCGCGCCGAGCTGGGTGACGTCGGGGATCGCCGAGAGCAGGGCCCGGGTGTACGGGTGCTGCGGGCGCTCGTAGATGTCGTCCCGGTCGCCGATCTCGACGATCTTGCCGAGGTACATGACGGCGACCCGCTGGCAGAAGTGCCGCACCACGGCCAGGTCGTGGGCGATGAAGACGAACGCCAGGTCGAGATCGCGTTGCAGGTCGCGCAGCAGGTTCACCACCTGCGCCTGGATCGACACGTCCAGGGCGGACACCGGCTCGTCGGCCACGATCAGCTTCGGTTGCAGCGCGAGCGCCCGGGCGATGCCGATGCGCTGCCGCTGGCCGCCGGAGAACTCGTGCGGGTAGCGGTTGTAGTGCTCGGGGTTCAGCCCGACGAGTTCCAGCAGCTCCTGGACCCGTTTCTTCACCCCGCCCGGCGGGTCGATCCCGTTGACCTGCAGGGGCATCGCCACGATCCGGCCCACGGTGTGCCGGGGGTTCAGCGACGCGTACGGGTCCTGGAAGATGATCTGGAGGTCCTGCCGCAGCGCGCGCAGCTCACGGCGGCCCGCGTGGGTGATGTCCCGTCCGGCGAACTCGATGCTGCCCGCCGTGGGGTCCAGCAGCCGGACCAGCATCCGCCCGGTGGTCGTCTTGCCGCAGCCGGACTCGCCCACCAGGCCGAGCGTCTCGCCGGGCCGCACGTCGAAGTCCAGCCCGTCCACGGCCCGGACCAGGCCGGAGCGCCGCAGGCCGTTGCGGACCGGGAAGTGCTTGCTCAGCCCGCGCACCCGCAGCAGCGGTTCAGCCGTCCCGGCCGGCCGCACCGGCGCCGTGTCTGCCTGGGCACTGGTCATCGGGCCACTCCCACCTGGGCGATGTCCTCCGCGTACAGCCGCGTGCGGTCGTCGGCGGAGAGGTGACAGGCCACCAGGTGGCCGGGCGCCCCCGCCGGGCGCAGCTGCGGGACCTCGGTGCGCGAGCGGTCGCCGTTGCGGCCTGCGTAGCGGCAGCGCGGATGGAATGCGCAGCCGGACGGCAGGTTGATCAGGCTCGGCGGATTGCCCTTGATCGGCACCAGCTCCGCGTCCGCGTCGCCGTGCAGCGAGGGCACGCTGGAGAGCAGACCCCAGGTGTACGGGTGCTGCGGCCGGCGCAGCACCTGCTCGACGCTGCCGTGCTCGACGGCCCGGCCGCCGTACATGACCAGCACCTCGTCGGCGACCTGGCTGACCACGCCCAGGTCGTGGGTGATCAGGATGATCGCGGAGTGGAACTCGGCCTGCAGGTCGGCCAGCAGGTCGAGGATCTGCGCCTGCACCGTCACGTCCAGCGCCGTGGTCGGCTCGTCGGCGATCAGCAGGTCCGGGTCGTTGACCAGCGCCATCGCGATCATCGCCCGCTGCCGCATGCCGCCGGAGAACTCGTGCGGGTACTGGTCGAAGCGGCGGGCCGGCTGGGGGATGCCGACCCGGCCCAGCATGTCGACCGCGCGCTGCCGGGCCTCGCGCCTGCCGGCCTTCGGGTGGTGCACCCGGTACGCCTCGGCGATCTGCCTGCCCACCGTGAAGTACGGGTGCAGCGCCGACAGCGGATCCTGGAAGATCATCGCCATGTCGCGGCCGCGCAGCCGGCGTACCTCCTCGTCCGGCAGGCCGACGAGCTGACGGCCGCCGATGGAGATCTCCCCGGTGATGCTGGCCCGCTTGGCGCTGTGCAGCCCGAGGATGGCCAGCGAGGTGACGCTCTTGCCCGAGCCGGACTCACCGACGATGCCGAGGGTGTGTCCGCGCGCCACCTCGAACGACACCCCGTCGACGGCGCGCACCACGCCGTCCTCGGTGTCGAAGCGGACCCGCAGGTCGCTCACCCGCAGGTAGGGGTCCTGACCGGAGCGCTGCTCCGGCACGCTGGGGCGGTCCGGTTTCCCGGACGGCGCCGACTCCGGCCTGTCCACGACCGCCTCCCTCAGTGACGAAGAGAACTTACAGGAAAGCACTGAGGGTGAAAATAAGCTACATCGCCGGGGCTGTCAGCGGGCCACAGCGTAACGACTCTGCAACGGGTGTGAACACCCCTCACCTCGGCATTCACCGGCGTTGACCTTCCGCCTCCGGACGGCGGGTACGACGACGGGCGCGCCGGTCGGACGAGGATGTCCCCGGCACGAGGTGGAGGTGACGATGACCGCGGCGGTGTTCGGCCACGACGGCCCGTGGAGCGAAGAGAAGTACCTCGCCATCCGACCGGCGGACCCGCTCGCCTGACGGCTGTCGGTGGGCTGGCCTAGGGTCGGGCCCATGACCGAGTTCGACGCGGCGACCGCCGCGGTGCAGGCCGCGCTCGACGCCGGGGCCCGGTACGCCGACGCGCGGGTGATGCACCGCCGCTACGAGTCGATGTCCGCCCGCAACGGCGACATCCAGGAACTGACCCAGGACGAGAGCATCGGGCTGGGCGTCCGGGCGCTGGTCGGGTCGGGCTGGGGCTTCCACGCCCTACCGGACCTGTCGGACGCCGCCGCCCGCGACGCCGGCCGGCGCGCCGCGCGGATCGCCGCCGCGAGCGCGCGGGTGCCGGGGCCGCCGATCGACCTGGTGCCGGTCGACGCGGTCACCGCGAGCTGGGCCTCCCCCTGCGCGGTCGATCCGCTCGGCGTGCCGCTCTCCGACAAGGGCGACCTGCTGGTCGGGGCGACGGGCGTCATGGCGGAGCACGGCGCCGACGTGGCCGAGGGGCTCTACCAGGTCTGGGACACGGCCAAGTGGTTCGTCTCCAGCGAGGGGCACCGCATCGACCAGCGGATCCGCGAGTGCGGCGGCGGCATCTCCGCCACCTCCGTCGGTGACGGCGAGACCCAGCGCCGCTCCTACCCCAGCTACCGCGGCCAGTACGGCACGACGGGGTGGGAGCTGGTCGAGTCGCTCGACCTGGCCGCGCACGCGGCGCGGATCGCCGAGGAGTCCAGGGCGCTGCTCACGGCGCCGCCCTGCCCGGCCGGCGAGACCGACCTGATCCTCGGCGGCGAGCAGCTCGCCCTCCAGATCCACGAGTCCGTCGGGCACGCCATCGAGCTGGACCGGATCCTCGGCTGGGAGGCCGCCTTCGCCGGCACGTCCTGGTTGGACCTGGCCCGGCTCGGCTCGCTGCGCTACGGCTCCGAGCTGATGAACGTCACCATCGACCCGACCATCCCCGGCGCGCTGGGCAGCTTCGGCTTCGACGACGAGGGCTCACCCGCCGTGCGGCGGGACGCGGTGCGCGAGGGGCGCTGGGTGGGCGTGCTCGCCGGCCGCGACTCGGCCGCCGTCGCCGGCCTGGACCACGGCGGGAGCGTACGCGCCGACGGGTGGGCCCGGCTGCCGATGGTGCGGATGACCAACGTGGGCCTGGAACCAGGCCAGCACACCCTGGAGGAGATCGTCGCCGCCACCGACGACGGGGTGCTGATGGACATCAACCGTTCCTGGTCCATCGACGACAAACGGCTCAACTTCCAGTTCGGCTGCGAGATCGGCTGGGAGGTGAAGAAGGGCCGGCGGGGGCGGATGCTGCGCAACCCCACCTACACCGGTATCGGGCCACTCTTCTGGCGCTCCATGGACATGCTCTCCTCCGAGACCGTCGCGTGGGGCACCCCGAACTGCGGCAAGGGCCAGCCGGGGCAGACCGGCCACACCGGCCACCCGGCCGCGCCGGCCCGCTTCCGCGACGTGCGGGTGGGGGTCCGCGCATGAGCGGCGGGAGGTTGGGCGTGGGTGAACTGGAGATCGCCGGTCAGGTGGTGGAGCTGGTCCGCCGGCTCGGCGGGCCCGGCGCGCAGGCCGAGGCCGTGGTCACCCGGGCCGACCTGGCGCTGACCCGGTTCGCCAACTCCTACATCCACCAGAACGTGGCCGAGTCCGAGGTGGCGGTCCGGCTGCGGCTGCACGTCGACGGGCGCACGGCCGCCGGCAACGGCAGCGTGGTCACCGTCGAGGGGTTGCGGGCGCTGGTCGAGCGCACCCTCGCCGCCGCGCGGCTCTGCCCGCCCGATCCGGCCTGGCCCGGGCTGGCCCCACCGGCGCCGGCCGCCGCGACGGCGGTCGACGAGGCCACCGCGCACGCCGAGCCGGACGAGCGGGCCGAGCGCGTGCGCGCCTTCGTGGCGGCGGCCGGCGGGCTGGAGACGGCCGGCTACTGCCGCACGGCGCACCGTTGCTCGGCGTTCGTCAACTCGGCCGGCCACACGGCGTCGGGCCGCGCCGTCGAGGCGGCGATGGACGGCATCGCGCGCACGGGCGGCTCGGACGGCGTCGCCCGGCTCTGCGCCGACCGGCTGACCGATCTCGACGGTGCCGCGCTCGGCGCCCGGGCCGCCGCCAGGGCGCGCGCGGGGGTCGACCCGGTGGAGCTGCCGCCCGGCCGCTACGAGGTCGTGCTGGAGCCGGCCGCGGTCGCCGACCTGCTCCACAACCTCTCCTGGTACGGCTTCAACGGCAAGCGGCACGCCGAGCGGCAGTCCTTCGCCGAGCCGGGGGCGGCCCAGTTCGACCCGGCGGTCACGCTGGTCGACGATCCGCTCGCCGGCACCGGGCTGCCGTTCGACGTGGAGGGCACCCCCCGGCAGGCGCTGGTGCTGGTCGAGGCGGGCACCACCCGGGCGGTGGCGCACGACCGGCGCACCGCCGCCGGGCAGGGCGCGGCCTCGACCGGGCACGCGTCGCCGGACGCCGCCACGTGGGGCCCGATGCCCCACAACCTGCGCCTGCGCCCCGCCGCTGGGGGCACCGGCGACTTCTCGGCCACCGCGACGCCGACCGACGCCGCACCCGACGGCACGGCGGGCACGGTCGGGCAGTCGGCCGTGGTCGACGCCGACACCGCCGCGCTGGTCGGGCGGGTGCGGCGGGGGTTGCTGGTCAGCGACCTCTGGTACACCCGGGTGCTCGACCCGAGGAGCCTGGTCGTCACCGGTCTGACCCGAAACGGCGTCTGGTTGGTCGAGGACGGCGTGGTGACCCGGGCGGTGCGCGACCTGCGCTTCACCGAGTCCTACCCGCGCGCCCTCGGGCCGGGTGCGGTGCTCGGGATCGGCCGGCGGGCGGTGCGTCAGCCGGACCGCTCGGACGGGACGTGGTGGGAGGCGCCGCCGCTGCGGCTCGCCTCGTGGAACTTCACCGGTGGCGCCTCCGGCTGAGCGTCCGGCCGGCGCCGCACGCCCGACGGCCGCCCACCCGCGACGCTCGCGGTGGGCCGCTCCCGGCGCAGGACAGGCGTCGGGTGAAGTTCTTAACATCCGGACATCGATCATCGTTCAAGGCTTTCCACCAGCCCGGACACACGGGACACTGCCTTGCGCGGACGGCCCGCAAAGATCGGCGTAACGTGTGTCACTTAGCTGCGCCACATCGCCGGCACGGTCGTTGGTGTGCGCATGACGTGGCAGGCGGGCGCGGGTTCGCGGTCCGCATGCCGACCGGCACTTGATCCGCCCGTGAGGGTCCTGTCAGGGAGACGACTGGAATGACATCGACGGCAACGAGGCCGCGGGGCGCGCGGGCGCGCGCCGCCATCGCGGCGAAGACGTTGCGTACCGACCGCTGGTGGCTCGCCCCGCTGATCACCGTGATCGGGCTCAGCGCGTGGGTGGCTTACGCGACGGTCCGGGTCTTCATGCACGACTTCTACTGGGTCGAGGACTACCACTACCTGACCCCGTTCTACTCCCCCTGCGTGACCGACCGGTGCCTGCCGGAGGCGGCGCACTTCGGCCGGTTCCTGCCCGGCTGGTGGATCATCCCGGACGCGGCGCTGACGCTGCCGTTCCTGCTGCTGTTCCGGCTCACCTGCTACTACTACCGCAAGGCGTACTACCGGTCGTTCTGGCTGTCGCCGCCCGCCTGCGCCGTGCCGGACGGGCACAAGTCCTACAGCGGTGAGACCCGCTTCCCGCTGCTCGGGCAGAACCTGCACCGCTACTTCTTCTACGCCGCCGCGATCATCTCGCTGATCAACACCTGGGACGCGGTCCTGGCCTTCCGCTCCCCCGAGGGCTTCGGGTTCGGGCTGGGCAACCTCATCCTGCTCGGCAACGTGGTCATGCTGTGGGCGTACACGATCTCCTGCCACTCGTGCCGGCACATCATCGGCGGGCGGCTCAAGCACTTCTCCAAGCATCCGGTGCGCTACCGGGCCTGGACCTTCATCTCGGTCCTGAACGTCCGGCACATGCAGCTCGCCTGGATCACCCTCGGCACGCTGGCCCTGACGGACTTCTACGTCATGGCGCTCGCGGCCGGCTGGTTCAACGACCTGCGGTTCATCAACTAGAGGGCCCCTGACATGACCAATCTTCAGACGAGCGCTACCACGCGGATCGAACGACACCACTACGACGTCGTCGTGATCGGGGCCGGCGGCGCCGGCCTGCGCGCGGCGATCGAGGCCCGCCTCGCCGGCAAGAAGACCGCCATCATCTCCAAGTCGCTGTTCGGCAAGGCGCACACGGTGATGGCCGAGGGCGGCGCCGCCGCCGCGATGGGGAACGTGAACAGCCGGGACAACTGGCAGGTGCACTTCCGCGACACGATGCGCGGCGGCAAGTTCCTCAACAACTTCCGGATGGCCGAGCTGCACGCGAAGGAGTCGCCGCAGCGCATCTGGGAGCTGGAGACGTACGGTGCGCTCTTCGACCGCACCAAGGACGGCAAGATCTCGCAGCGCAACTTCGGCGGCCACGAGTACCCCCGCCTGGCGCACGTCGGCGACCGGACCGGCCTGGAGCTGATCCGCACCCTCCAGCAGAAGATCGTGTCGCTGCAGCAGGAGGACAAGCGCGACCACGGCTCGTACGACGCCCGCATCAAGGTCTTCTCCGAGACCACGATCACCGAGCTGCTGCTCGACGGCGACCGGGTCGCCGGTGCGTTCGGCTACTACCGGGAGTCCGGGGAGTTCGTCCTGTTCGAGGCGCCGGCGGTGGTGCTGGCGACCGGCGGCGTCGGCCGCTCCTACAAGGTCACCTCGAACTCGTGGGAGTACACGGGCGACGGGCACGCCCTGGCCCTGCGGGCCGGCGCGACGCTGATCAACATGGAGTTCCTCCAGTTCCACCCGACCGGCATGGTCTGGCCGCCCTCGGTGAAGGGCATCCTGGTCACCGAGTCGGTGCGCGGCGACGGCGGCGTGCTCAAGAACTCCGACGGCAAGCGGTTCATGTTCGACTACGTCCCCGACGTCTTCCGCAAGCAGTACGCGGAGACCGAGGAGGAGGCGGACCGCTGGTACACCGACCCGGACAACAACCGGCGCCCGCCGGAGCTGCTGCCGCGTGACGAGGTGGCCCGGGCCATCAACAGCGAGGTGAAGGCCGGCCGGGGCACGCCTGCGGGCGGCGTCTACCTGGACATCGCCTCCCGCAAGCCGGCGGAGGAGATCCGTCGCCGCCTGCCGTCGATGTACCACCAGTTCAAGGAGCTGGCCGACGTCGACATCACGAAGGAGCCGATGGAGGTCGGGCCCACCTGTCACTACGTGATGGGCGGGGTCGAGGTCGACCCGGACAGCGGGGCCGCCTTCGGCCACGTGCGGGGCCTCTTCGCCGCGGGCGAGGTGTCCGGCGGCATGCACGGCTCCAACCGGCTCGGTGGCAACTCCCTGTCCGACCTGCTGGTGTTCGGCAAGCGCGCGGGCGGCCACGCCGCCACGTACGCCGGCAGCCTCCCCGCCCGCCCGAAGGTGGGCGTCGCCGCCGTGGAGGCCGCGGTGGAGGCGGCCCTCGCGCCGTTGCAGCGGGACACCGGCGAGAGCCCGTACGTCCTGCAGCAGGACCTCCAGGCGGTGATGGGGGACCTGGTGGGAATCATCCGCCGGGAGAGCGAGCTGGTCGACGCGCTGGGCAGGCTGGCGGAGCTGCGCGAGCGGGTGGCGAAGGTCAGCGCGAGCGGCGGCCGGCGCTACAACCCGGGCTGGCACCTGGCGCTGGACCTGCGCAACATGCTGGTCGTCTCGGAGTGCACCGCGAAGGCGGCGCTGGAGCGGCGGGAGTCGCGCGGCGGCCACACCCGGGAGGACCACCCGGCGATGGATCCGGCGTGGCGCCGGGTCAACCTGGTCTGTGCCCTCGACGGCGACACGGTGCGCCTGGAGCGCAAGCCGCTGCCGAGGATGCGCCCGGAGCTGATCGGCCTCTTCGACCGCGCGGAGCTGGCCAAGTACCTCACGGACGAGGAACTCGCCGAGTTCGACGCCCAGGTCGCCGACGTCGAGACCGAGAAGGAGCGCTGACGAGATGGGTAACCAGAACGCCCCGGGGCCGGGCAAGCCGGGGGCCAAGCGCCAGTTCCGCATCTGGCGTGGCGACGAGAACGGCGGCGACCTGCAGGACTACATGGTCGAGGTGAACGAGGGTGAGGTCGTCCTCGACGTCATCCACCGGCTCCAGGCGACCGACGCCCCCGACCTGGCCTGCCGGTGGAACTGCAAGGCCGGCAAGTGCGGCTCCTGCTCCATGGAGATCAACGGCAAGCCGCGGCTGAGCTGCATGACCCGGATGTCCACCTTCACGGAGGACGAGACGGTCACGGTCACCCCGCTGCGCACCTTCCCGGTGATCCGGGACCTGGTCACCGACGTCTCGTTCAACTACGAGAAGGCCCGGGAGACGCCGGCGTTCGCGCCGCCGGCGGACCTGGCGCCCGGCGAGTACCGGATGCAGCAGGTCGACGTGGAACGCTCGCAGGAGTTCCGCAAGTGCATCGAGTGCTTCCTGTGCCAGAACGTCTGCCACGTCATCCGCGACCACGAGGAGAACAAGCAGGCGTTCTCCGGGCCGCGGTACTTCATCCGGGCGGCCGAGCTGGACATGCACCCGCTGGACGCGAAGACCGACCGCAAGGAGTACGCGCAGGCCGAGCAGGGCCTGGGTTTCTGCAACATCACGAAGTGCTGCACCGAGGTCTGCCCCGAGCACATCAAGATCACGGACAACGGGATCATCCCCATGAAGGAGCGGGTCGTCGACCGCAGGTACGATCCCCTTGTGTGGCTCGGTAGCAAGATCTTCCGGAGGGGTCAGGTGCCTCAGACCAGCGTGACCAGCGAACACGTCAGCGGTGCGGTGCGCGGCAGCGCGGCGCACGGGGGCGTGCACTCGCACGCGGGCGGCTCCCACGACCCGCGGGCCGAAGTGCAGGCGCAGCGCGGCGTCAACTGGGACCGTGAGGTGCCGAGGCCGACCGCGCCGGCCGTCGACGACCACGGCAAGCTGCCGCTGACGGAACTCACCTTCGACCGGGCCGCGGCGCCGTCGCCGTTCGGTGACGACGTGACCTTCCCGCTGCCCCCGGAGCACCTGAACTTCGCCCACCCGGAGCAGGACAAGCACTGAGTGTGCCTGGCGATGACGGGGGCCGCGGCTGATGCCGCCGGCCCCCGTCCCCTTTCCCCTGGGTGTCCGCTTCGGCTCAGGTCGACGACAGGATGGGTCGGAGAGCGGCGACGATGGGTGCGTCGGCGGGGAGCCAGGTGACGGTGTCCAGCTCGTCGGCGGCGAGCCAGCGCAGCGCCGAGTGCTCCAGGGCCTGCGGCTGGTCGCCGTGCAGCAGGCGGGCCGCGTACACCTTGAGCACCGAGCGGCCGTGGGCCATCCGGACGTTGCGGCCCACCCGGTCGCCGATCTCCACGCGTACGGCCAGTTCCTCGGCGCACTCCCGGGCGAGCGCGGCGGTCTCGCTCTCGCCGGGCTCCACCTTGCCGCCCGGAAACTCCCACATGCCCGCCACCTCGGGCGGGGCCGAACGGGCGCAGGCGAGCACCCGACCGTCCCTGATGATCGCCGCTCCGACGATCACCCTGAGGTCCCGTCGTTCGGCCTGCCCGCCGCCGTTAGCCCGTTCGGTCTGCACGGGCGTCCAGCGTGCCAGATCAATAGGCGGTTTGGGTACCGTGGTCGACCGTCAGGCCAGGAGAACCCGGAAGTGTGGGCGTGGACACACCCAACGTGCGAGGACAGACTAGAAGGCACCGACAAGACACGGGACGGCGACGATTTGGCCACAAGCCGGCAACGGCGCCTGGGAGGTGCGGTGATGCGTGCGCTGTTCAGCAGTCGATCCAAGCACGACTATCTCAGCGATGCTCTCACCCTCCTCACCGGCTGGGTCCGGGAGGGTGAGCAGATCCGACGCACCCTCGCCATCGACGACACGCAGCACGCGGCCCTCACCGAGCGGGTGAAGGTGGTCGCCGACTCGCTGCACCTGCGTCCGGAGATCAGCCGTCGGGCCGACCAGACCCAGATCCGCGTGGGGCACGGCAACACGCCGCTGACCGAGGGCGAGGTCCTGCTGGCCGCCCGCATCGAGGACGCCTACCGCGCGGTCACCCAGTCCTGAGCCGCCTCCCCCGGTGGCCGTCGAGTGCCCCTTGCCGGCCACTGGCGCTCCCTCATGTCCCGTGGGCGTCGCCGGCCGGGCCCTCCGCCGCCCCGTCGCTGGGCGCCCTCGGTCTGGATCCCCCGGTGGCGCGGCGCCCGTCGGGGCCGGCCGTCACAGGACCCCGGGTCGGCTGAGAAGAACCTGAAGAAGCTGGTGTTTCCCTGAAAGGTGCGTGGGTATCAATCCGGCGCGGAAGCAGACAACAACCCCGCAACGCGGCGGGGTTCATGCGTGCAGCGCCGGCACCGTTGCTGCCGGTGGGCGAGCACAGCCGCCGCTACTACCCGCGTCCCGAGGTGGCGTACGTGCCGATCCGCGACGCGCCACCGATCCGGCGGGGCCTCGTCTGGCGGGAGAGCAACGGCACGGCACGGGTCCACGAGTTCGTCCGGGCCGCGACCGACGCCGACGCGGCCTGACGGGCGCCCGTCCGGACTGGCATGATCGGCCTCGATGAGGCACGGCGAGTTCCGTCATCCCCGGCTGGTCCCGGTCTACGACGCCGAGTGCCCCTGGTCGCGTGACGACGACTGGTTCCTCGCGGTCGTCGCCGGGACGCCCGCCGTGCGGGTCGTCGACCTGGGCTGCGGCACGGGCCGGCTCACCGTCGCCCTGGCCGCGGCCGGCCACACCGTCACCGGCGTCGACCCGGCCGGCGCGTCGCTGGCCGCCGCCCGCACCAGGCCGGGCGCCGAGCGGGTGACGTGGGTCGAGGGCACCTCGGCGGTGCTGGCGGACGAATCGTTCGACGTGGCGGTGCTGACCAGCCACGTCGCACAGTTCTTCGTCGATGACGACGACTGGGCGCGTACGCTCGCCGACCTCGCCCGGGCGCTGGTGCCCGGCGGCCGCCTGGTGTTCGACTCGCGCGACCCGGCGGACCGGCGGTGGGAACGCTGGAACCCGGTCGACTCGCGGCGACGGATCACGCTGCCGGACGGCGAGGTGGTCCGGGCGTGGACGCGGGTGCGCGCGGTTGCCGGCGGCCGGGTCGACTTCACGCACCACTACCTCTTCCCCGACGGCGACGAACTGCTCAGCTCGGCGACCCTGCGCTTCCGCACGGAACAGGAGTTGCGCGACTCGCTACGGGCGGCCGGGTTCGTTGTGGAACGGATGCTCGGCGGCTGGGGCGGCGAGCCGGTGGGCCGGGGCGACGGCGAGTTCCTCGTCCTCGCCCGCCGGCAGTGATCTTCGGCTGGCACGCCCGGCCTACCGTGGGAGGCATGGCGAACGCGACGTACGACCGCAAGGAGCAGTTCCAGCAGATCCAGAGCGGGCTGCTCCACGGAGAACAGATCATCGCCGTCTACGACGCCGTCGGCACCGGCACCGGCTTCATCGGCCTGACCGACCGGCGCGTCATCATCCAGGACCGCTCCTTCGTGGGCAAGCGGTACGCCATCACCAGCATCCCGTACTCGAAGATCACCAGCGTCAGCGTGGTCAGCAACAAGTCGTGGGGCGGCTCGTTCTTCTCCACCGGGGCCATCGCGATCCACGTCGGCACGCACACCTACGAGGTGGAGTTCCGGGGCGCCGACAAGAGCCACCACGTGCACAACGTGATCCTGCACCACATCAGCTGAGGTCGAACCACCTCGCTGACGGGTAAAGCGGTTGCCCGGCGCGGGGCGGGGCCGGTTGGGTGGGGTCAGGCCGAGTGAAGGGAGACGACGATGTCCGACGCATCGAGGTCCACCCGGGCAGGAACCCCCGACCAACCGGAATCGAGGCTTCGTGTACACCCGCACTTCCGCACCACCCGCGCCAGAGGGCGCTGACCACGTCACCCGGGGAGGCCGCTGATGTCGGTCTTCGACGATCCCGGCCTCTTCGGCAGGCTGTGGGCCGACACCTATGACGGTCCCGGCAACCCGGACCCGGCTCCGGCCGTCGACTTCCTCGCCGGCCTGGCCGACGGCGGCCCGGTCCTGGAGCTCGCCATCGGCACCGGCCGGGTCGCGCTGCCGCTCGCCGAGCGGGGCGTCATGGTCGAGGGCGTCGAGGCGTCACCGGAGATGGTGGCGAAGCTGCGCGCCAAGCCCGGTGGCGACATCCCGGTCGTCATCGGGGACATGGCCGACGTGCCGGTCACCGGCCCGTACCGGCTGGCTTACCTGGTGTTCAACACCCTGTTCAACCTGGTCGAGGCCGAGCGGCAGGCTGACTGCTTCCGCAACGTCGCCCGGGTGCTCGCGCCGGGCGGCGCGTTCGTCATCGAGACGTTCGTGCCGGACCCGGCCGACTTCGACCGGGACGAGCAGGTCCAGATGCGGGCGGTGGCCGAGGACTCGGCCACCATCCGCGTGCACCAGTACGACCGGGCGGCGCAGACGTTCGTCCGGCAGACCATCACGTTCGACCGGGACGGCGTCCACCTGCGTCCCTTCGCGATGCGCTACCTCTGGCCCGAGCAGGTCGACGAGCTGGCGGAGCGGGCCGGCCTCCGGCTCGCCGGGCGGTACGCCGACTGGCAGCGGTCATCCTTCGGGGCGGACAGCGCCTCGCACGTCTCGGTGTACCGCAAGGAGTAGGCACACCGGGGCAGCACCCGCGCGGGGAGGGAGCGACCGATCCGACCGCTCCCTCCCCGGTCGGTGTCGGGTCAGCTGCCGGGCGGCAGGGTCGCCGCGCGTTCCAGCAGGGCGCGCCGGGCGGCGCCGGAGTGTGCCTCGGCGGCCCGCCGGAACAGCTCGGCGGCCCGCTCGCGGTCGCCCTGCCGGGCGGTCAGCTCGGCCTCGGCGGCGACGGCGAGCGGGTAGCCGTCCAGCGCCCCGCCGGCCCGGGCGCCGGCCAGCAGCGCCAGCCCCGCCGCCGGCCCGTACGCGAATCCGTGCGCGACGGCACGGTTCAGCTCCACCACCGGCGACGGCTGCCGCCGGGCGAGCCGGTCGTACGCCTCGGCGATCGCCGCCCAGTCGGTGGCCTCGGCGGACGCGGCGGTGGCATGGCACGCGGCGATCCGGGCCTGGAGGGCGTACGGGCCGTCGTCCGCACCGACCCGGGCGAGGACGGCGACCCCCTCGGCGATCGCGTCGTGGTCCCAGCGGGCGCGGTCCTGCCGGTCGAGGGTGAGCAGGTTGCCGTCGCCGTCGCGTCGGGCGGCCCGCCGTGAGTGCTGGAGGAGGAAGAGCGCCAGCAGTGCGGCCACTTCGGACTGGGCCGGCATCAGTCGGTCGAGCAACCGGGCCAGGCGGATCGCCTCGTCGGCGAAGGCGGGCTCGCCGTCGGCGTCGTAGCCCCGGGTGAAGAGCAGGTAGAGCACGGCGAGTACGCCCGGGAGCCGCTCGGCGAGCGCCGGGCCGGTCGGCACCCGGTACGGGATGCCGGCGGCGGCGATCCTCGCCTTGGCCCGGGTGAGCCGCCGGGTCATGGTCGACTCGGTGGCCAGGAAGGCCCGCGCGATGTCGGCGGTCGGGACCCCGCAGACCGTACGCAACGTCAGCGCGATCCGCGCCTCGGGCGCCAGGGCCGGGTGGCAGCAGGTGAAGACGAGCCGCAGCCGGTCGTCCACGATCTCCCCCTCCCCCGCCGCTGCCGGTTCCGCTGCGTTCGGCGTGAGCACGGCCAGCTCACGCAGCTTGCGCCGTTCGACCGAGGCCCGCCGGAGCACGTCGACCGCGCGGTTGCGGGCCGCCGTCATCAGCCAGCCGCCCGGGTTGGCGGGCACGCCCTCCGTCGGCCACCGGGTCAGCGCGAGCGCCGACGCCTCCTGGGCGCAGTCCTCGGCCAGGGTCCAGTCGCCGGTCACCCGGATCAGCGTCGCGACGATCCGGGCGTACGACCCGGTGCTCGCGGCGGCCACCGCAGCGGCCACCGCGAGCGGGTCGGCGGGGTCGTCAGCCATCCAGACTGACGACCGGACGCAGTTCGAGTCGCCCCTGGCGGGCCATCGGGTGGGCGCGCGCCACCTCGATCGCCTCGTCCAGGTCGGCGCACTCCAGCAGGTCGAAGCCCACGATGACCTCCCTGGTCTCGGCGAACGGACCGTCGGTGACCAGCAACTCCCCGTTGCGGACGCGGACCGTGGTGGCCGCCGTCGTCTCCGCGAGCGCGTCGCCCGTCAGCCGCCGACCCCGGGCGTCGTTCTCCGCGACCCACGCCTCGACGTCCGGCCAGTCGGCCCGGTCGGTGTCCGGCTCGCTGTCGGTGCAGACGAACATCAGGTACTTCATGCCGCTCCTCGGTGTCGGTTCTTCACCAGCATGACGAACGGGCGGACCGGTTCCGGACAGCGTGCGACCGGCGATCTCAGAATCTCGCGGGACCGCGCCGACGACCGGATGCTCCCCGCCGCCGTCAGGCGGGTCGTGATCCGAGAGCGCGGACGGCGTCGGCCAGGGTGGCCGCGCGGGCGAGGAGCGGCCCGCCCTCCTGCCCGGTCAGCCGGACGGCACAGCCGGCCTGGCTGAACGTGATGGTGACGGACCGCCCGGCGTGGTGCGCGGCGAGCCGCGTGAGCAACGGCACCGGGTCGGCGACCTCGACCGCCGTAGGCCGCTGCGGAACGGGGATCGGGGTGGCGGGGTCGGCCGGCACGGCGGCGAGCACCGTGTTGTCCAGGTACGTCAGGCAGTGGGCGACCGCCGCCTCCACCGAGTCACGCACCGGCGGGTCGAGTCGGTCAGCCGGAGTGCCGAGCGGAAGCAGCTCCACGCCCCAGGTGAGGCCCCGGGGCGACAGCGGATCGTCGGGTTCAGGTCGATGCCGGCACACGACCACGGCGAGGCTGAGATCGAGCCCGACGGCGAGGCGTACCAGGTCGGCCAGCGGGGGCACGTCGGGTGCCGTCGCGGCGACGATCAGCCGCGCACCGGGCCGCCCGGCGGCCAGCCCGGCGAGGAACACGGCGGTCGGGTCGGTGACCGGTCGATCCAGGACGACGAGGCCCTCGCGTACCAGGTGGGGCAGCGGGGTGCCGCCGTCGGCGTCGGTGAGGTCGCACGGGCGTACGCCGAAGGAGGCGGCCCGGTCGGTGAGCCGGTGGCGGCGGGGAAGCCGGTGGACCGACTCGCAGCCCGGCAGGGGCGCGACGGGCGGTGCCTCGCCGGGCCGCCACAGCTCGTGCCGGGCCTGCGAGCGCAGGTCGGTGACGGTCACCGTCAGGGCCGAGTGCAGCCGGCGGCTGCCGCGGCAGCGGGCGCAGACGAAGACCGAGGGCGCGAATCCGGCGCCGCAGCAGTGCGCGCAGGCCGGGTCGGCCGGTCCGCCGCCCAGGGTGCAGTCGCAGCGGCTCAGCCGGCTGCCCGGGGCGCAGTCGGCACAGGTCGTGTGCCCGATGGGCGGGCCCTGCCAGGACGGCTGCGGCGGCTCCCCCGCTCGCAGCAGCACGGTCCTGCGGTGCCGCACGACCTGCCCGGTGTCCCGCTCGTGCAGGACGATGGTGCTGCCCCCGGGCACCAGCCGCGTGTGCCACCAGCGGCCGTCGCGCCAGATGGCCTGCGCGGCCGGTGCGCGTCGCAGGTCGGTCGCCATCCGACGCCCGACCCGGTCCAGGTCCACCACGGGCGCCGGCCGCGCGCCCGGTGTCCGCACGATGGCGTACGCGGGTGCGGTCAGTCCACGTTCGCCGAGCCCGGTCAGCGCGTCGGTGACGGTGGTGCAGGCGACCGCGGCGCGCAGGTCCGACGCCCATCCGGGAGACTCCGCCGGCACCTCCCCGCCCGGCACCTCGAAGCGGACGTGCCAGGTCGGGTCGCCCCACGGCTGCCGGCGTGCCTCGATCACGAGGTCGAGGCAGAGCAGGTCGGCCAGGCCGCAGAGCCGGCTCAACGCCTGTGCCGGCCGGACCACGGGCGGGGTCACGCTACGGCCGAGCAGCACCCGCCACGGTCGGTGCTGGTGGCGGGCGATGGCTTCCGCCTCCAGCACGTACCGCCGCTCGGCCGGCAGGTCGGGCCGCCACCGGCGGTTCAGCGGCACCGTCAGCTCGCCCGCCTCCCACGGTCGACGCCGGTCGATCAGACCGGCCGCGCCGACGGCGGCGGTCAGCTGCCGGACCAGCGGCGTCAGTGCCAGGCACCACCCGCCGGCAGTGGCCCGGGTGGGCGGCACGCTGCCCGGGACGACGCTGCGCGACGCCACCTGGCCGGTGTCCAGGTTCGCCACGGTGAGCACCAGCTGTGCCCGCCGCCGCCCCCGCTGACCGCAGTCGACGCACCCCTGCGCCACCGTGCCGGACCCGCCGCAGAGCCGGCAGTCGCGGTACGCCTCCCGGGCGTCGTCGCCCCACTCCACCAGCAGCCGGTTGCCGCCGTCGCCGCAGCGGCACGGCTCCAGGTTGAAGGTGAGCCCGGCGCAGGTGGTACAGGTGATCACGGGCGGCCCGGTCACCGGGTCGGCCGCCGCGTGCACGGGCCGTCGTGGTCGGCGCGCAGCAGGCAGCGCCGCCCTCCGGGCAACCGGAGATCGCAGAAGACCCGATGGCGTACGCCCTGGTTGTCCTCGGTCGAGACGGTGGTCTCGCCGGGGTCGGCCTGGGCCAGCAGGCCCGACCAGCGGGCCACGACCCGGGCGAGCCGTACGGCACCGGCCAGGTCGCCGGCGAGCACCGGCAGGTGGACGACGAAGCGCTGCCGGGGGCCCGTCACCACCGCTGCCCCGCGTTGGTCCGCCGGGCCTGCTCGGACTGCCAGCGACGCAGGGCGTCCTTGATCCGGGTGGTCTCGTGCCGGCTGCTGCCGAGGGCGTCGTAGACGGCCGCCAGGTCGCCGGCCACCCGGTCGAGGAACTCGTGCACCTCCTCCGGGTCCAGCCCACGCCGGCCGAACCGGGTGGGCCGGAACCGCCGCTCCCGCACCTGCCAGGGGCGCAACGGCGAGTACGACGCGGACCGGTAGTGGCCCGGCTTGACGGGTTGTCTCGGCCGCTCGTCGCCCTGCCTCGACCGCTCGCGCCGACCGATCAGCCGGAAGATCCGCACGACTGCCTCACCTCTCTCGTGGTCCCGGTTGTCCTTGGAAGGGGCGGGCCACCCGCCCGCCGCGCACGGGCGGCCCACCCCGCCCTGCCGCCGCAGCCCACCGGCAGTACGACACCAGGGCAGCTCACAACGGCAGCGCTGAGCAGCACGGTTTCCACCCGAACACCGACCGTGACTGCCACCATACTGGTGAAGGACATGTGGCCACAAGCCCCTATGCCCATCAGGCCAGGGCCGTAGTTGCGCATGGGGTGACAAGGCTAAGAGCATGAGCATCGATCTGCGGTCGCACACCCCGGTCTACGTGCAACTCGCCGACCTGCTCCGCCGCCGCATCGAGTCAGGGGAACTGCCGCCCGGATCCGAACTGGAGAGCGAGGCAAGGCTCAGCCAGGAGTACGGGATCGGCCGAGACGCCGTCCGCAGGGCCATCGCCGTGCTGCGATCTGAAGGGCTGGTCAGCACCACCCGAGGTCACGCAACTCGGGTGCGGGAGAGGCCGGAGCGCCGGAGCATCGAGCTACCGCCAGGTGGCTCCGCGGTCACCCGCATGCCGAGCGACGGCGAGCGCCGAACCTTGCAGCTTGAAGAGGGCGTACCCGTGCTCGAGATCCGCACGGCGAAGGGCGAGGTGGAGGTTCTACCGGGTGATGAGGTCGAGTTGACTCGGCCGAGTTCGGACTGACCCCTTCCCTGCATACCAGTCTGCGCCTCCACGATCACCCGTCCCGCTACTCCCTCAGGCGGGCGCGCGCCGCCGCGACGGTCCCGGGCTCGATGTCGGCCCTGGCGAGGTACGGCGTCGCGCCGCCGTAGCGGTCGTCCAGGTGCGCCAGCGTGTGCAGCATCGCCTCGGGCGAGCAGCCCTCGGTGCGCGCGTAGTCCGCGGCGACGACATCGGCGGCGACGCCCGCCACCGTCAGCAGGAGCGCCACGAGCACTCCCGTGCGGTCCCGGCCTCCGTGGCAGTGCACGACGACGCCGCCCGGCGGGGCCTCGGCCACCGCCCGGAAGGCCGTGCCGATGCGCGACCGGTTGTGGTCGAGCATCGGGGCATAGGTGTCGGGCGGCGGCTCATAGCCCAGGACGTCGTTGAGCATCGGGACGTGGCGATAGATCGGTTCGCCCGCGAGCGGGCTGGGACGCCGCTCGCACTCCCACGACCAGCGCAGGTCGACGATGCGGCTGACCGGGCCACACCGCACGGACTCGACCGCCGCAGGTGTCAGGAGATGGTGGCCGTCCGACCGCAGCAGGGCGCCGGCTCGGATGCGGCCGCCGTCCACGGTGGGCAGACCGCCGAGGTCGCGGGCGTTCCGACAGCCCGACCAGTCGAGATCCATCCGGCCCACTTCCCTGTCTTCGCCCGACGGCACGGTGGCTCCTACTGCTGGTCGAGCAGGAAGGGCACGTCCGGGCAGCTCAGGCACACGAAGATGCGCAGCGCGCCGTGCCGGCCGACGACCACCCCGGTCGGCTCGTCCCGGTCGTCATCCGGCTCGCCGTCCGCCCGCGTCGGCTGCCACCGCCCGGGGCCCCGCTCGGAGGAGTCGACGACGAGGGCCAGCGTGGTGGGACCGGCGCAGCGGGGGCACGGGGTCGGGTGCGGGTCCGTCAGGCTCCAGTTGGCGTAGCCGCCGACCTTCCAGCCGGGTGCCATGAAGGTGTCGACGTAGTCCTCGTCGTCGTACCCGCCCTCCTCGTCCCTCTCGTCGGCCAGCGTCCGCAGACCCTCCGGCAACTCCTCCGGGTGCGGGTACTCGACGATCTGCTCCGGGTGCAGCCGGCACGGCCGGGGCACGTAACCGTCGGTCCCGACCTCGCCGCGCACCGGCTCCGCGAGGAGGTCGGTCAGCTCCGACTCCCGCCGCCAGCGCAGCTCCACCGTCGGCCCCCACGGGCCCTCGGAGTGCTCGAACGGACACCACAGCACCTGCAACAGGTCCGCCCCGCCGGGACGGGGCAGGTCGGGGACGTCCCGGGCGCGCAACTGCGCCAGCGCCACCATCGGGTTCGGCGCGGGATGCGGTCGCGGCACGTACCGGTGGCCGACGACCGGGCCGCCGTCGCGCGAGCCCCAGCCGGTGAAGCCCGGGCCGACCAGACGGGCGATCTCCTGGTGCAGCTCGAACTCGCCCTCGGCCAGGACGTGCGACTGCCTGCGCCCGCGCTCCGCCGTCCGCATCCGGGTCACCAGCTCGGCCGGGATCGGCACCTCCTCGTGCACCATGTACGGCGCGTCGCAGGTCGGCCAGGGCTCGTCGGCCGGCCAGAGCAGTGGCCCGCCCACGTGGCTCCCGGCGGCCGTGACCGCCCCCGGGCGCGGGTGCAGCCGGGTCGCCGTGCGGCCGAGCTTCTCCAGGCCGGGGTAGCGGGCCAGCGCGTCGGGCGGGAGGGGCGGGGTGATCATGGCGCGATCGTAGGCGGTCGCCCGCCGTCCGCCCAGGCCCTACGGCGTCAGCGAACCGTCGCGGTGCCGCCTGCCCAGCCGCCAGCCCGCCACCGCCCAGCACGTTCCCCAGAGCAGGAAGAACGGCGACCACAGCAACAGGTCCCACCACGCCAGGTCGCGGGCCAGGGCGGCGTGCGCGGCCGGTGGCGGCCGGACGCCGGTCAGCAGCAGCGCGTCGCCGACGAGGCCGTGCCCCAGCGCCCCGACCGACCGGGCGACCATGAGGACGCCGAGCGTCCAGGTGACCGCCAGCAGCAGCCGACGCGCCAGCGCCGACCGCCAGGGGTGCAGGGTGGCCAGCGCGACCACGACGCCGACCAGCGCGGCGGCGGCCAGCACCCAGTGGCTCGCCACGAAGAGCGGATCGCGGGCGAGCAGCCGCTCGCGCAGCTCCGGAGGGAGCGGGTCCTTGTCGGCCAACGCGTTGGCCCCCAGCGCCTGCGCGAGCTTCATCGCCCCGTAGGCCGACGCGCACGCCGCCGCGCCGTACGCGCCCACCCGCGCCCGGTCAGTCCGCGACACGTCTCGTCGCCACCGCGTAGGACCGGATCATCGCCACGAGCAGCCCGATCACGACGAGCCCGAGGACCCCGTGGTACCACTGCCAGCCCACGCCGAGGCCCACGAACACGTCCACCACCATGATCGCCGCGCCGGCCCCGACGGCCAGCAGCATGCCCGCCAGCGCCAGCAGCATCAGCGGCCTCGGCAGCCGACGCCCCGGCGCCGTGACCGTGGCGAGGGCGAGGCAGGCGCCCGCCACCCCCGACGCGGCCGCCGACCACTGCGCCGTGGCCACCCCCATCACGTCGCGGGCGTACCGTTCGTGCTCGGCCGCCGGGACGACCGGGCCGCCCGGGAAACCGAGCCGGGAGTCGAGCGCGAAGGAGGCCTTGCCGACGGCGTACGCGAGGAAGAGCACCGCCACCGCGTAGGCCGGCCATCGCCGCGCACCAGGAGAAGCGTCCATGGCCTCGACGCTAGGCCCGGCGGACCGCGCGCCGACTCCCGAGCGCGAGGGGACCACCTCCCCCATGGGAGGGAGCGCGGGTGCGTCAGGCCAGGCACAGCCGGGGCCGGTGCCCGTTCGCGGCCAGCGTCTCGCGCCGGCCCGGAGGGCTACCGTCGAGACATGGACGACCATATTTCTGTCGCCGGTGCCGCCTGGGTGCCGGACGCGTGCACGCTGCCGACGGCCGCACGACCGCTGCGACTCGCCGAGTTCGACCGGTTCTTCCGCAACGCGGTACGCGACGTCACGCGGCTCTCGGCGCGGCACCTGCGGTTGCGGCTGGCCGGGTCCGGGCAGGCGGAGCAGACGGCACGGGACCTGACGGCGCGCGAGTCGGCGTGCTGCTCGTTCTTCACGTTCGACCTCTCCCGGACCGGCCCGGACGCGCTGACGCTGGACATCCGGGTACCGGCGGCACACGTCGACGTGCTCGACGGCCTCGCCGACAGCGCGGCGACAGCGGCGTGCGGACGGTGACCGGGGCGTGCGGACGGTGACCGAGGCGTGCGGACGGTGACCGAGGCGTGCGGCCTGCCGTCCTGGTGACGGCAGGGCCGCCGGCAGCACGTGAGGGCGCGCCTCCACCGGTGATCATCGCGGTGTGGAGGCGCGCCCTGCCGACGGTGTCGGCCTTGGAGGAATCCCGTGCGATCCGCTCCTGTTGCCAATATTCCGTAGTTGCCATCGATTTGCAATAAGGCATACTGACCGGAAGAGCCTCCACTCGCGAAAGGGTCACCATGGCCGTCTACAAGCTCCCCGACATGCCCTACGACTACGGGGCGCTCGAACCCGCCATGAGCGGCCAGATCCTGGAGCTGCACCACAGCAAGCACCACGCCGCGTACGTCAAGGGCAGCAACGACGCCCTCGACCAGCTCGCCGAGGCCCGCGACAAGGGCGACTACTCGGCGCTGGTCGGCCTGGAGAAGACCCTCGCCTTCAACCTCTCCGGGCACGTCCTGCACTCGATCTTCTGGAACAACCTCTCCCCGGAGGGCGGCGACCGCCCCGACGGCGAGTTGGCCGCCGCCATCGGCGAGCACTTCGGCTCGTTCGACGGCTTCGCCGGGCAGCTCTCCGCCGCCACGAAGAGCGTGCAGGGCTCCGGGTGGGGCGTTCTGGCCTGGGAGCCGCTGGCGCAGCGCCTCATCGTCGAACAGGTCTACGACCACCACGGCAACGTCGGCCACGGCTCGACGCCGATCCTGGTCTTCGACGCCTGGGAACACGCCTACTACCTTCAGTACAAGAACGTACGTCCCGACTACGTCGACCGCCTCTGGGACCTGGTCGACTGGGCCGACGTCGCCAGGCGCTTCGACGCCGCCCGCGCCGCCGGCAACCCGCTCACCGTGGCACCCTGATGGCGGCCGACCCGGGGTCGGCCCTCATCGCTGCACAACGCGCCGCCGGGGTCATCGCCGCCAGGCACCGCGGTGACCTCGACGGCGCGGAACGGCTGCTCGCCATGTTCCCCGACGAGGCCGCCCGCAGCCGCGGTTTCATGTTCCTGGCCGAACTGGCACTCAGCCTCGTAGGGACCCGGACAGGCCAGAGCATGGAGGACGTCGCGCAGGAACTGGCCCTGCACATCGCGGCCGTCAGCGGCGGGCCGCCCGCCCGCTGAGCAGGTGGGGCTCCGCTACCTTCGACCCCATGACGGTGGCCCGCTCCATCCTGCTGTTCCTGCTCGCCGCCCTCGCCGAGATCGGCGGGGCCTGGCTCGTGTGGCAGGGCTGGCGCGAGAACCGGGGGCTGCTGTGGATCGCGGCCGGGGTCGTCGCCCTCGGCCTCTACGGCTTCGTCGCCACCTTCCAGCCCGACCCGAACTTCGGCCGCATCCTGGCTGCCTACGGCGGCGTCTTCGTCGCCGGCTCCCTCGCGTGGGGCATGGTCGTCGACAAGTTCCGCCCCGACCGCTACGACCTCGTCGGCGCGGCCCTCTGCCTCGTCGGGGTCGCCGTCATCATGTACGCCCCCCGCGAAGGCTGAGCGGTGACGGTCGCTCCTGCGACCGGCGCGAGATGACGGTGCCTGCTACCTTCGGCGTCCATGGACGACTCGCCCCCGTGGTATCGGCCGGTACCCGACGCGCTGCTCCTGGTCGGCACCACCCTCGCCCTGTTCGGCTACCTGATTCCGTGGTTCCGGATCAGCGAGAGATACCTGTGGTCGTATTCGGGCGGGGCCTACCTGCGCGTCGGAGGCGGCTGGACCTGGTGGGTCGTGGTTCTCCTCGTGACCGCCATCGGTGCCAGCCTCTGGGCCCGCCGGGCGGTGGGCTTCGCTCTGCTCGCCACTGGCGCGGCGGTGGCCGGCATGTTCCTCGCCAGCGCCGTGGTCGCGGTGAGCCTGGGTGCCCTGCCGGAGCGCAACAGCATCAACTGGGTCGGTGAACTGCCCTTCGGGTGGGGCCTGCCGCTGATGGCCATCGGCTTCGGAACCGTCGCCGCCGGGGCGCTGGCCGCCGTCCGCCGCTGACCCTCCGACCAGGGCCGCCCGCCGCTCAGGCCGGGCAACCCGGTGGACGCCCGGCACAGCACCTGGCACGGTGCCTCCCGTGACCGCCGCAGACCCCACGCCCGTACGGCAGCTGTTCGCCTCCGCCGACATCGACGCCACCACGCTGCTGGCGTCGGAGACCGCCGAAGGGCTGCCGGTGTACGGCGTACGGATCGAGATCGCGCACGCGGCCGGGCTGTGGCGCCGCCTCCGTGCCCGGCACGACGACACGGGGCTGCGGCCGTTCCTCAGCCGCTACAGCCCCACCGAGTGGGCACAGTGGCGCGTCGACGCGCCGCACGATCCGGGCAGGCTGGCGACGGCGCTCGCCCGGTCACCGTCGGAGGTGATCGACGAGCTGAATGGGACTGACGGGGCGCCATGACAACCGGTGTTCCACTCGTGCGGTCCGGAGCCCCTGGCAGACTGCCGTCATGACGTCCGAGCCGGAATCGTGGACCATCAGGCACTTCTCACAAGCCAACCCGGTCGGTCCCGGCCAGGACAGCGTCCCGGCACTGCTGCGTCGCATCGCGGACAGCATCGAACAGCGGTCCGGCATCGAGGTCCAGGACGTCGTCCTGCACAACGACGTCACCGCCGACGGCGGCTGCTGGTCGGCCACCGTCTACTTCCACGACGGGTCGAGCTGACGAGATGCGACGTACGGGGTCGGCCCCTTCGACGCGGCACCATCCGGCCCGGCGGCACCAGGCCAGCCCGTTGCCCACGGGTCAGTACGGCTGGCCGCACACCTTCCAGGCCCCTTCCTCCTTCACCAGCAGGAACGTGTGCCGGTCGGTGAAGCCGCTGTCGAGTGTCAGGGCCATGTTCACCGTCGCCGACGTGCGGCCGTTGACGCTCGACACGTTGACGCCGTCGACCTTGTGACTCTGGATCTTCGGCTGCTGGGCGACGCCCTGTGCGAACGCCTCCCTCGTGTACCCGCCGCGCGTGTCGCCGCACAACAGCTCGTACGCCGCGTCCGGATCGCCGGCCTCCAGGTGGCTCACGAACGACTCGGCGGCCTGCCGCGCCGGATCCGTCGCGCCCTTGACCCCCTTGTACAGGAAGAAGCCGCCGATGCCGGCACCACCGCAGCACAGCACGGCGACCACGCCGACGACGATCAACACGGTCCGCAGCGTGCGCCGCTTCGGCGGCTGGGGCACGTGGTACGGGTGAGTCATGGGTAGAGACAGTAGAGGACGCGAAAGCCACTACACGTTGAAGCGGAACTCCACGACGTCGCCGTCCTGCATGACGTACTCCTTGCCCTCGATCCGGACCTTGCCGGCGGCCTTGGCCGCCGCCATCGATCCGGCCGCGACCAGGTCGCCGAAGGAGACCACCTCGGCCTTGATAAAGCCGCGCTGGAAGTCGGAGTGGATGACGCCCGCGGCCTCCGGCGCGGTCGCGCCGACCGGAATGGTCCAGGCGCGCGCCTCCTTGGGACCGGCGGTCAGGTACGTCTGGAGCCCGAGCGTGCGGAATCCGACGCGGACGAGCTGGTCCAGGCCCGGCTCGTTCTGCCCGATCGACTCCAGCAGCTCGCGGGCCTCCTCGTCGGGCAGGTCCACCAGCTCGGATTCGATCTTCGCGTCCATGAAGACGGCCTCGGCCGGGGCGACCAGGGCGCGCAGCTCGTCGAGGAACTCGGCGTTGGCCAGCTCGGCCTCGTCGACGTTGAAGACGTAGAGGAAGGGCTTGGTGGTGAGCAGGTGCAGCTCGCGCAGGTGCTCCAGCTCGATGCCCGCGTCCTTGGCGCCCGCGTAGAGGGTGACGCCGGTGTCGAGCAGCTCGACGGCCTGCTTGGCGGCGGCGACGGCGGCGCGGTCCTTGCGGAGCTTGGCCTCCTTCTCCAGCCGGGGCAGCGCCTTCTCCAGGGTCTGCAGGTCGGCGAGGATCAGCTCGGTGTTGATCGTCTCGATGTCGTCGGCCGGGGAGACCTTGCCGTCGACGTGCACCACGTTCGGGTCGGAGAAGGCCCGGACGACCTGGCAGATGGCCGAGGCGTCGCGGATGTTCGCCAGGAACGCGTTGCCCCGGCCCTGCCCCTTGGAGGCGCCGCGCACCAGCCCGGCGATGTCGACGAACGACACCGGGGCGGGCAGCACCTTCTGGGAGCTGAAGATCTCGGCGAGCGTGTGCAGCCGCTCGTCCGGCAGCCCGACGACGCCGACGTTGGGCTCGATGGTGGCGAACGGGTAGTTCGCCGCGAGCACGTCGTTCTTGGTCAGCGCGTTGAACAGGGTGCTCTTGCCGACGTTGGGCAGGCCGACGATGCCGATGGTGAGACTCACGACGAGCCAGCTTACGCCGGTCCCCCACACCCCCGGTCAGGCAGGCCGGCGCATCGGGGCGCGCCCGACCGATCTTGGTACGGGACGGCCCCTCCCCAGGGGCACTCCCGTACCAAGATCCACCCGCGTTCGGCTCGGCCCGGCCGGCTGGGCCGGCTCAGCCCAGCAGGCGCGGCGCGATCGGGGTCTCCCGGACGGTGCCGTCCTCGGCGCGGGCGACCTCGTACGCCGAAGGCCCCGCGCGGTCGGCGACCGCCTCGACGAGCCGGCTGCCGCGGTAGAGCAGACCGGTGCCGTCGTCGGTGCAGTGCGCGGTCGGCAGCGTGCCGTCGCCGACGAGCCGGTGCATCAGCGGGCGGCGCTGCTCCTCGCTGTCGTAGTGCACGCCGTTGCCGTAGGGCAGCCAGCCCAGCCCGTCGGTGAAGCCTCGCAGGGTGGCGCCGAAGCTGTCGGTGGCCCCGCCGTTGTGCCAGCAGATCGAGCCGGCGGAGACGCCGCCGAGCACCACGCCGGCCTCCCAGCACTCGCGCAGGATCTCGCCGAGGCCGTGCACCCGCCAGACCGCGCAGAGGTTGGCGACGCTGCCGCCGCCCACCCAGATCACGTCCTGGGCGAGCAGGTGGGCGCGGACGTCGTCGACGTTGGGCATCGGGAACAGCGCCAGGTGCGTCATCCGGAACCGGCTGCCGGCGAACGCCTCGTAGACCCGGGCGAGCGTGGTCGGCTGGTCACCCTCGGCCTGGTTGAGGAAGCAGATCCTCGGCTCCGCCCCGGCGTCGGCCAGCTCGGCGGCGAGATCGAAGACGGGGTTGACCCGCCGGGGCCCGCCCTCGGGGCGAGGGGCGTAGATGCCCATGCTGGTGGCGAGGATGGTCGGTTCGCTGGCGGGCACGGTCGTCCTTCCGTCGGGGGCGGCGCTGCCCATCCTGCCCGAGAACCGTCCCCTGCCGCCGGCCGCCCGGCACGCCGGCACCGCCGTGGGCCGGCCGCCCACCCGCGTCGGCCCGGGGCGTCAGCGCCGTCGTCGTCGAGGTCCGCGCCGCCGCTCACCCCTCGCCGTCGGTGACCGCGCCCAGCAGCGTACGCAGCAGGTCGGCGAGGCGCCGCTGGTCCTCGGGGGGCAGCGCGTCGAGCAGCCGGCGCTGGACGGCCAGCCCCGCCTCGACGGCCTCCTCCACGAGTTCGAGGCCGGCCGGGGTGAGCGTGACCTGGAGTCCTCGCCGGTCCGCCGGGTCGGGTGAGCGGCGAACGAGTCCGGCGCGCTCCAACCGGTCGAGGCGGCCGGTCATCCCCCCGGAGGTCAGCATCAGCGAGGCGGCGAGCGCCTTCGGCGCCAACGTGTGGGGGGCGCCGGCGCGGCGCAGGGCGGCGAGGACGTCGAACTCGCCCCGGCTGATCGACCAGCGGGCGTAGGTGCGCTCCTGCTCGTCGCCGACGAGCCGGGCCAGCCGGTAGATCCGGCCGAAGACCGCCATCGGCTCGGGGCGCATCCCGGGCCGTTCCCGCTGCCACTGCTCGACGATGCCGTCGACGTCGTCCCGCTCGGTCACCCGCCGATTGTGCCGCACCTCGCACTCCCGCTTTGCCTCGTCACAAAGTAACTTAGTGCTGAGATACTTAGCGACAAGCATACGGAGGAACCGTGGACCGACGCTGGGCCGACGTCCTGCTCACCGCCGCCGCGCCGACCGCGTGGGGCACGACCTACCTGGTCACCAGCGAACTGCTGCCGCCCGACCGGCCGCTCTGGTCGGGCGCGATCCGGGCCCTCCCCGCCGGCCTGCTGCTGCTCGCGCTGACCCGGCGCCGCCCGCAGGGTGCCTGGTGGTGGCGCGCGGCCGTGCTCGGCGCGCTGAACATCGGGGCGTTCTTCCCGCTGCTCTTCTTCGCCGCGTACCACCTGCCCGGCGGCACCGCCGCGGTGCTCGGCGCCACCCAGCCGCTGCTGGTAGCGGGGCTGACGGTGCTCGCGCTGCACGAGCGGCCCCGCCCCCGGGCGCTGACCGCCGCGCTCGCGGCGCTGGCCGGGGTCACCCTGGTCGTGCTGCGCCCTGACGCGGGACTCGACCCGGCCGGCGTCGCCGCCGGGCTGACCGCCACCGCCGCCATGGGCGCCGGCCTGGTGCTGACCCGCCGCTGGGGCCGGCCGCCGGGCGTCGGCACGCTCACCGCCACCGGCTGGCAGCTCACCGCAGGCGGGCTGATGGTGGTGCCGGCGGCCCTGCTGGTCGAGGGGGCGCCGCCCGTGCCGGACCCGCCCGCGCTGGCCGGCTACGCGTGGCTGACGCTGGCCGGGACGGCGTTGGCGTACGCGCTGTGGTTCCGGGGCGCGGCCCGGCTGCCGGTCACCCAGGTCTCGCTGCTCGGCGCGCTCAGCCCGCTGACGGCCGCCGCGCTCGGCTGGGCCGTGCTCGGGCAGGCGCTGACCGGGTGGCAGCTCGTCGGCTTCGCCGTGGCGGTCGGCGCCACCGTGGCCGGGCAGCTGCCGTCGCGCCGGGCCGGCGGATCGGTCGCGGCGGGCCGGGCCGGCGGATCGGTCGCGGCGGGCCGGGCCGGCGGATCGGTCGCGGGGCCCGGCCTGGCGGATCGGTCGGGCCGGCTTGGCCGGGTGGGTCAGTCGCGGGGGCCGGCCTGGCGCGGGACCACCGCCTCGATCCGCAGGGCGCCGGGGGCCAACTCCCCGGCGGCGGCCAGCGGCAGGGTGAAGCGGGCCTCGGCGGCGGGACCGGCGGCGTAGGACTCGCGGAGCATCCAGCGCACCTCGTCGGCCGTCCAGCCCAGCCCGGGTCGGGCCGCGATCTCGCGGACCAGGCGCAGCGCCACCCGGGTGTCGTCGTCGTAGAACCGCATGCACCAGTGGTGCACCCACATCCCCAGGGCGCGCACGCCGTCGGTGTCGAGCGAACGCACGAGCCGACCGCAGGCGGTGTCGCCGAAGGCCCGACCCGGATCGCCGGCCCGGTCCCGTTCGATCGCACCGACGGCGGCCGGGGCCACCGCGCGCATCCGGTCGTAGAAGCGCTGCACCACCGCGCCGTCCAGCGGAGGGTGCCCGTCCCGTGTCGACGCCGCCCGCCGACCCGCCACGCTCGCCATCGCCGCACCCCTTCTTGAGTTGGTGGCCGGACGGTACCGGCCACAACCGACACTTTCGGCTCCGGCGTCCCGTTCGGGCCCGCACGGCCACGTCCGATTCCCGCGAGCCCAGGGCGCCGGGCAGGGGCATCATCGGTGACGTGGAGTTGGACTTCGAGCGGTGCTACCGGGCGGTCGACAGCCGCGACCAGCGGTTCGACGGCTGGTTCTACACGGGCGTCACGTCGACCGGGATCTACTGCCGGCCGTCCTGTCCGGCGATGACGCCGAAGCGGCAGAACGTCCGGTTCTTCCCCTCGGCCGCCGCCGCCCAGACGGCGGGGCTGCGCGCCTGCCGGCGCTGCCGGCCCGACGCCGCCCCGGGCTCCCCCCAGTGGGACGTACGCGCCGACGTGGTCGGCCGGGCCATGCGGCTGATCGCCGACGGGGTGGTCGACCGCGACGGCATCCCCGGACTGGCCGCCCGGCTCGGCTACACGGAACGGCACCTGCACCGCATGCTGCGGGCCGAGATGGGCGCCGGTCCCCTGGCCCTGGCCCGGGCGCAGCGCGCGCAGACCGCCCGCACCCTGATCGAGACCACCGGGCTCGGCATGGCCGAGATCGCGTTCGCCGCCGGGTTCGGCAGCGTCCGGCAGTTCAACGACACGGTCCGTGAGGTGTTCGGGACGGCCCCGTCCGAGCTGCGCACCGCCCGCCGCCGGTGCCCCGCGCCCGGCGGGGCGGGCACGATCACGCTGCGGCTCGCGTACCGCCCGCCGTTGCACGCGGCGGCGCTGCTGGACTTCCTCACGCTGCGCGCGCTGCCCGGCGTCGAGGAGGTGCGCGACGGGACGTACCGGCGGGGCCTGCGGCTGCCGCACGGTGCCGGCGAGGTGGCCCTGACCCCGGCGGACGGACACGTGACGGCGACGCTGCGGCTGACCGACATGCGCGACCTCGCCCCCGCCGTGGCCCGCTGCCGCCGCCTGCTCGACCTCGACGCCGACCCGAGCGCCGTCGACGACACCCTCGCCGGCGACCCGGCGCTGGCCGGGGCGGTCGCCGCCGAGCCGGGCATCCGGCTCCCCCGCTCGGTCGACGGCTTCGAGATGGCCGTGCGCGCGATCGTCGGTCAGCAGGTCTCCGTCCGCTCGGCCCGCACCACCCTCACCCGCCTGCTGACCCACCTGCGCCCGCCCACCCCCGGCCCCGGCGGCGTCGATCAAGAGGTCCGGGCACCTGGGGAGCGCTCTCGGGAGCCCGAACCTCTTGATCGACCAACCGAGGGGGCGGGGAGCGCGGAGGGAGCCGAGCGGGCGGGCCGGTTGCGGGGGTTTCCGAGTGCCGAGGAGGTGCTCGGGGTGCCGGACGAGGTGTTCGGGATGCCGGCGGGGCGGCGGGAGACGATCCGGGCGCTGGCGAAGGCCGTGGCCGACGGGACGCTCGACCTGGCGCCGGGCGGGGACCGGGAGGAGAGCGTCCGCCGGCTGCTGGCACTGCCCGGTGTCGGGCCCTGGACCGCGGGCTACGTCGCCATGCGCGCCCTCGGCGACCCGGACGTCCTGCTCCCCACCGACCTCGCCGTACGCCGGGGCGCCGCCGCCCTCGGCCTCCCCGACGACCCCAGGACCCTCGACACGTACGCCGACCGCTGGCGCCCCTGGCGCTCGTACGCGGTGATCCGACTCTGGAGAGCAGCATGAGCATGAACGACAGCACCGTCATCGCCACCCCCGCCGGACCGCTCAGCATCGTGGCCGGCCCGGACGGCGCGGTCCGGGCGGCGGGCTTCACCGGCGACCCGGAGAGCCTGCTCCCCCTGGTGCACCCGAGCCTGCGGGCGCCGCTGCGGCACCGGGCCGACCTCGGCCCGGTCAGCGTCGCCGTGGCGTCCTACCTGGACGGCGAGCTGACCGCGATCGACGCCGTGCCGGTGCGGCAGCACTCGGGGGGCGCGTTCATGGCGCACGCCTGGCAGGTGCTGCGCGAGGTGAAGCCGGGAGACCCGGTGACCTACACCGGTTTCGCCGGGCTGGCCGGCCGCCCCGCCGCCGTACGCGCCGCCGCGGCGGCCTGCGCCCGCAACGCCGCCGCCCTCTTCGTGCCCTGCCACCGGGTGCTGCGCACCGACGGGACGCTCGGCGGCTACCGCTGGGGGCTGGACGTGAAGAAGTGGCTTCTCGGGCACGAGCGGCGATGACGGAAAACCGACACCTGCGCCGCTCCCAGATGAGGCTACCGTCGGGTAGTGCCTGCGGAAGGTGACGGCGATCCGGCTTCCCGGGGCGAGGCCGGCCGGCACCCGCTGCACGGCCTCTGGCGGCTTCGCCACTACCTGCGCCCCCACGCGGCCGAGTTCGGCTGGCTGCTGCTCGCCGGCCTCGTCGCCACCGGGGCGGGCATCGCCGTACCGCTCGTGGCCCAGCGGGTGGTGGACGGTCCGGTGGCCCGGCAGGATCCGGCCGGGTTGTTCCGGCTGGCCGGGCTGGCGCTGCTGCTCGGCCTGGTCGAGGCGCTGCTGATCTTCATCCGACGCTGGGTGCAGTCGTCGTCCTCGATGCGGATCGAGGCGGCCATCCGCGAGGACGTCTACGCCCACCTGCAACGGCTGCCCGCCAGCTTCCACGACCGCTGGCAGTCCGGCCAGCTGCTCTCCCGGGTCACCAGCGACCTGTCGGTGCTGCGCCGGTTCCTCTCCTTCGGCCTCTTCTTCCTGGTCCTCAACCTGGTGACCTACCTGGCCGTGGTGGCGCTGCTGATCCGGCTGCACCCCGCGCTGGGGCTGCTGGTGGCGGGCAGCGCGGTGCCGCTGTTCCTGATCAGCCGCCGCTTCGCGCGGCACTACCACGCGGCCTCCCGGCGGATGCAGGACCAGCAGGGCGACGTGGCCACGCTGGTCGAGGAGACCGCGCAGGGGCTGCGCACGATGAAGGCGTACGGGCGGGGGCCGGAACTCGCCGCCCGCTTCGCCGCCGGCGCGCGGGCGCTGCACGACACCGGAGTCGCCAAGGGTCGGCTGCTGGCCCGCACCTCCGCTCTGCTCGACCTGGTGCCCAACCTGACCCTCGGGGTGGTGCTGGTCGCCGGCGCGGCGGCCGCCGCCGGCGGGGTGCTGACCATCGGAGAGCTGGTCGCCTTCGTCAGCCTCCAGCTGATGCTGATCTGGCCGGTGCAGTCACTGGGCTGGATCATCGCCAACGGTCAGGAGGCCGCCACCGCCGCCGACCGGGTGCGGGAGGTGCTGGACACCCCGCCGGCCATCGTGGACGCCCCGCACGCGCTCGCCCCGCGCCGCGCCGACGTGCGGGGGCGGCTCCGCTTCGAACGGGTCTCGTTCCGCTACCCGGGCACCGCCGCGCCGGTGCTGCGGGAGATCGACCTGACCGTCGAGCCGGGCGAGACCCTGGCGCTGGTCGGGGCCACCGGCTGCGGCAAGAGCACCCTGCTCTCCCTGGTGCCCCGGCTGCACGAGGTGACCGGCGGGCGGATCACCCTGGACGGGCACGACCTGCGCGAGCTGCGGCTGCCCGCGCTGCGCCGGCTGGTCGGGGTGGCCTTCGAGGAGCCGACGCTGTTCTCCATGTCGGTGTGGGAGAACCTCACGCTCGGCCGGCCGGAGGCCGACGAGGACGAGGTGCGCGCCGCGCTCGCCCTGGCCCAGGCCGACTTCGCGTACGAGCTGCCGTGGGGGTTGGCCACCCGGGTGGGCGAGCAGGGACTGTCGCTCTCCGGCGGGCAGCGGCAGCGGCTGGCGCTGGCCCGGGCGGTGCTCGGTCGGCCCGCGCTGCTCGTGCTGGACGACCCCCTCTCCGCCCTCGACGTGCACACCGAGGCACTGGTCGAGGCCGCGCTGAAGCGGGTGCTGCGCACCACCACCGCGCTGCTGGTCGTGCACCGGCCCTCCACGGTCTCCCTCGCCGACCGGGTGGCGCTGCTGGAGGAGGGGCGGATCACCGCCGTCGGGCGGCACTCGGAGCTGCTCGCCGGCGTGCCGGCGTACCGCGCGGTGCTCTCCGCCGAGCCCACCCCCGCGCCGCCCGGCGAGCGCGGTCTGGTCCGTTCGTGACCGGCGACACCGCCCGGCCCGCGAGCGGCGCGGACCTCGCCCGGTGGCGGGGCGTCGCCACCGACCCGGAGGCGGACCGCAGCAGCGCCGAGGACAGCGCCCCCGAGGCGGTGGCCCGGCTCCGGGCCCGCAGCCGGGTGCTGCTGCGCGACCTGCTGCGCCCGCACCGGCGCCGCCTCGGGCTGGCCGTCGCGCTGCTGCTCGGCCAGAACGCCGCCGCGATGGCCGGGCCGTACCTGGTGATGCTCGGCATCGACCGGGCGATCGTCCCGCTGCGGGCCGGCGAGCCCGGCCCGCTGCTCGCCGTCGCCGTCGCGTTCGTCGCCGCCACCGCCGTCGAGTACACCGCCCGCCGGGGCTTCCTCATCCTCTCCGCGCGGATCGGGCAGGCCGTCCTGCTCGACCTGCGCCAGCGGGTGTACGCGCACTTCCTGCGCCTGTCGGTGGCGTTCCACGAGCGGTACACCTCCGGCCGGATGGTCTCCCGGCTCACCAGCGACCTGGACTCGATCGGCGAGCTGGTCGGCGGCGGCATCGACGGCGTGGTGCTGGCCGTGCTGTCGATCCTGTCGATCGCCGCCATCCTGCTCTGGCTGGACGTGCCGCTGGCCGCGGTGACGCTGCTCGCGTTCCCGTTCCTGATCTGGCTGAGCCGCTGGTTCGCGCGGGCCTCGACGGACGCGTGGCGGCGCACCCGGGAGACCGTCGCGCTGGTCATCGTCCACTTCGTCGAGTCGATGCGCGGCATCCGGGCGGTGCAGGCGTTCCGCCGGGAACCGCGCAACCAGGAGATCTTCGGGGCGGTCAGCGACGACTACCGGCGGGCCAGCCGCGACGCGTTCCGGCTGATCGCGACGTACTCGCCGGGGATCAAGGTGATCGGCAACGTCACCGTGGCCGTGGTGCTCTGCTACGGCGGCTGGCGGGTGCTCAGCGGGGCGACCGGGATCGGGGTGCTGGCGGCGTTCCTGCTCTACCTGCGACGGTTCTTCGAGCCGATGCAGGAGCTGAGCCAGTTCTACAACTCGCTCCAGTCGGCCACGGCGGCGCTGGAGAAGCTCGCCGGGGTGCTCGACGAACGGCCGGCGGTGGCCGAACCGGCCCGGCCCGTGCCGCTGCCCACCGGGCCGGGGCGCGGGGCGGTCACCTTCCGGGCGGTCACCTTCGGCTACCGGCCCGACGCGCCGATCCTCGCCGGGTTGGACCTCACCGTCCCGGCCGGCCAGACCGTGGCGCTGGTCGGGGCGACCGGCGCCGGCAAGTCGACCGTCGCCAAGCTGCTCGCCCGATTCCACGACCCGGGCTCGGGTGCGGTCGCCCTCGACGGGGTCGACCTGCGCGAGATCGCCGACGCGGAGCTGCGGCGCGCCGTGGTGCTGGTGACCCAGGAGACCCACCTGTTCGGCGGCACGGTCGCGGAGAACATCCGCTTCGGCCGTCCCGACGCGGACGACGCCGCCGTGGAGGCCGCCGCGCGGGCGATCGGCGCGCACGACTTCATCGCCGCCCTCCCCGACGGGTACGCCACCGAGGTGCAGCGGCGCGGCGGCCGGCTCTCCGCCGGGCAGCGGCAGCTGGTCGCGTTCGCCCGGGCGTTCCTGGCCGACCCGGCGGTGCTGATCCTGGACGAGGCCACCTCGTCGCTGGACGTGCCCACCGAGCGGCTGGTGCAGCACGCGCTCGGCACCATCCTGGCCGACCGCACCGCGCTGGTGATCGCGCACCGGCTCTCCACCGTGGAGACGGCCGACCGGGTGCTGGTGCTCGACGCCGGCCGGATCGTCGAGGACGGCCCGCCCGCCCGGCTCGCCGTCGCCGGTGGCCGGTACGCCGCCCTGCACCGCCAGTGGCGCGACTCCCTGGTGTGAGCCCCCGGTCGGTCGCGCCGGCCGGTCACCCACGATCGACGGCCCCCACGACGATCGTCGATGCCACTAGACTCACCGCGCCGAGCGGGGCGGTCCACCGGGTTCCCGTCCCGACGGCGGCGACGAGGGGGGTTGCGAAGTGCGGTTCGGACGACGGTTGATGGTGGTCGGGGTGGTCGCCGCCTGCGCGCTGGGTGCCGCGGCGGTCGCCGGGACGCCGTTCGGCGACGCCGGCCGGACACCGGTCACGCTCGCCGCCGGGGAGACCTTGGCGGCGCCGGACGACGCCGTCGTCCCGGCGGGCGCGCCGGTCCGCGCCCGCAGCGGGCCCGGCAGCCGCCCCGGGGGCGGCGCCACGCCGGGCGCGGCGGCGACCCTCCGGT